>RHAI01000004.1 GCA_010028705.1 bacterium | reverse complement strand
AGAATGAATATATTGGCTCATGGCTAAGTGGGTGTACTTGAACTGGTTATAGTGCAGTTGATTCAACCATCTTAACGTTTCAGCTACGGCTAAATCAGAATCTTGGGTGGTGATAGCGGCCAATTGAATATAATCAATATCTTGAATATCAAAGGTATTCAGCGCAATCGATATTGGGAGGACAATGCGTCCGCTTTTTTGAGTGCCCACCCCAATACTTTTTAAAATATCTCGATCTTTTTTAGCGAGTATGCCTATGATTTGACAGTTTAAATCCCCCACTAACAGTGATTTACCTACAGGGGAATTTTGTCCAAATAACTTCTCAGACAACTCTTGGTCAATGACGCAAAATGGTCTTGCTGCTTCAAATTCAGACTGAGTCCATAGTCTTCCTGATAAAATGGAGTCATTTTCAATTCCAAAAAAGGAAGGTTGAACGTATTGTACTCGTGCTGATACTGCTTGATTTTCGTCATGAACTATTATTTGATTTTCGATCACTCCCGAAATAGCCTTTATATGCTTAAGCTGCTTTGATAGCACCTGAACATCTTGCCAGGTAATCCCAGTTCCACCTGTAACAATTTGGCTAGTGTCTGGATTATCTCGATAAATCCAAATGGTTTGTAATCCAAAAGTCTTAATTTCATCAAAAATGAGTTTTTTCCCATTGGTGCTGACAATGCCGATTATCATCACCCCCAAGATTCCGACAATAATTCCAAGCATAGCAAGGATGCTTCGATGGCGATTAAGTTTTAAATTATGAACAGCCATTCCAAATATTGAATTAAACATTAGTAATTAACCCATCTTTAAGACGAATGACTCGTTGAGATTGCTTTGCAATAGTCTGATCGTGGGTAACCATCACGATCGTTTTGCCACTCGCATGAATCGATTTCAGCAAGTCTAAAATGGCATGACCCGATTCAGAATCTAAATTACCGGTAGGCTCATCAGCCAAAATCAAGTCTGGGTCGTTTACTAACGCTCGGGCGATTGCAACACGCTGACGTTCGCCACCCGATAGTTCAGCGGGCAAGTGGTTGAGACGATGGCGTAACCCAACGTGTGTTAGGAGGACTCTAGCCGTTTCAATCGCGTTAGTTTGTACGCGTGTTTTCTTAAAAATATCCGGCAAATAATTTAGTCCGCGTTTTCTATCCGCACCGTATATTAAAGGCAGCATGACATTTTGAAGTGCCGTGTAATGAGGAATTAAATGGAAACTTTGAAATATAAATCCAATTTTCTGACTTCTAACTTTGGCCAAGGATTGAGAGTTATAACGGGTGACGTCAGTAGAATCTAATAAGTAGATACCTGAACACGCCGAATCAAGGCATCCCATAATATGAAGCAAAGTAGACTTTCCCGAACCAGAGGCGCCCATAATGCTCACCCATTCGCCGGGTATAATCGAAAGGGAAATTCCATTGATTATGGGTAAAATGGTGTCTCCAATATTATATGATTTCGTAATTTTTTCGAGTTGAATCACAATATTTGCACCTGATCGTTTGGGGATAGCCCGTGAGTCACTTCGATAAAATTAATATCTTGCAGACCGACCTCAATTGACTTGAAGTAAGGTTTTCCAGATTTGGTGTTTACCTTTACTTTATAGCCGCCATTTTCATATAAAACCGCGCTTAAGGGTAAGGCCCAAACATGAGCGGATTCCCCGGTAATAATACGAACATCCACTTGAGACCCTGGTTTTAGATTGATGTTTTGAGACGAAATGCAAATCGTGACTTTCATCGAATAAGTATCACCTATTTTTTCCAAAATAGGTTGAATTCTCGCCACTTTTCCAGATAATCTTTGACGGCTATTTGCGGCTGTAATCCATGCTATTTGGCCTAACTTAATCGAAGGGGCATCAAACTCTTTTACCCTAATATCCACTTTTAAGTGTGTCGGATCTATTAACTGCATTAATACTGTTTCAGGAGAAACAACCGATCCTTCTTCAACCGAAATTTTGGCAATTTGTAGTCGTTTATCGGCTATGTATTGCTGATGATTAAATTCAGTACGGGCCATTTCAGTTTTGGCTAAACTGATTTCATGATTTGTTTTTGCTAGCTTAAATTGGTGCTCAGCATTATCTACATCTGCTTTTGAAGCAGCCCCTGATACAAATAGTAGTTGTTGAAGTCTGACGTTTTCACTGGCTTTGGTTTGCTCAAGACCGGTTATTTGCTGGTTAGATTGTGCCTCTTTTAGTTTTTGGAGAGATAATGACGTATCCATTACCACTAACGGCCGACCCGCGTTTACCCAATCGCCTTCACGAACCAAAATTTCTTTTACGATACCCACTGACTTTGCCGTAATAGTGCGTTCAGAATCGCTTTGTATCCTTCCTTTTTCAACAATAAAAGCGGTAATGGACTGTTTTGTTATACATACAGTTTGAGTTGGGGCGACTGATTTTTTTTGAAGCCATAGCCATGCACAACTGAGTGCAACACTTACCACAACTAAAATCCATTTTGATTTGGAACTCATCTTTGCTCCATATATTTCAACATAACGTGTTTTTCTTTCGACCAATTAATCAAGGCCATTTCGGCGCTAATGGCTGCTTTGGTGTAATTAAGAACGCTTTTTTGTAACAGGTCTTTTGAATCAGCCAATTGATTTTTAGATAATTGATGGGCTGAATATTTCTGGGCTTGGACTTCATATGTTTTCTCAGCCAATAATTTGCTACGTTCAGTACGGTCGACATCTTTGATTGCTGTTTCAACCGTCGTAGTGAGGTGCGATAATTCAATAGCGGCCGTGTCTTGTTGGAGTGTTAATTCCAACTCTGCAATTTCAGTTTCAAGTTTTGATTTTCGAGACAACGAGAGATCCTTAAACCCATTAAATATATTCCATTGCACCGTTACGCCGGCGTACAGATTGCCGTAATTAAGGTGATCAAATGAAAATTTGGAATTATCTAAATTGAAATAATTGACAGCTGATTGAAATGATATTTCGGGGAAAAATCGGCTGTCTTGAATTCGTTGTTGAAGTTTTTTACCTTCAATCACACATACTTGCTTTTGTTGCTCAAGCTGAATACCACTTAGTCCATTCAGCCGCTGCCATGCCTTTTTAATTTCAGCCGAAGACCGTATGGATATATTTTGTGATGTCGACAACGATAAGTGAGTTATTTTTTCTAAATCTTTTTGTGCAGCGGTCGATTGTGTTTGCGCATTCAATAAGTCTTCTGTAACGTTGGCGATTAACACCCCCAATTCTAAATCTTGAACAGGGGTTGTTTGGCCTTCTTGTTGTCTAACTTGAGCTGACTGATTTTGACCTACAGTCTTATCTAACGCTGATTTGTAATAGTTCACCTCTGCAATCGAACAAATCCATTTCCAATACCGCTCCGCAACCGATGACAACAATTGATCCTGGGCGATTTGATAATCAATTTTGGATTGTTCGAGTTGAGATTTTGCCAGGTCAATCGTGGCCATAATTTTTCCGCCAGCAAAGAGTATCTGAGTCAGAGTAATATCGGCACCGTTTTTATAACGAGATGGTTGGAATGGATAGACCAAAACAGGAGTCATTCCGACATTAATATTTGCTAATGGATCGCGGCCGGATACGGCATAGTCGGTATAACTCGCACTATATTGGGCATCTAATCGAGGGTACAGCTCTGATGTTGCAATGGTTACTTCGCACGCTAATGCTTCTATTCTCTTCGCTTGTTTTTGGAGTTCAACCGAATGAGCAACCGCTGATTCAGAAACGTCCGCCAATGAAATGGCATATACGACGGTATTTCTCGTCCCTACAGTAATTAAAATCAACAGTGACAACCCAATGTTATATACGAGTGTTTTCATCGAATGAAATAACGCGCCTATCTAAATCAATCTAACGGACGATCGAATAATAGAGTTCCAGGCCCCTTTCTAAAGGCTGATGTTGACACAAATTTTCAGTGTACGATTTTATGACGCTTGAAAATAACGGGGAATTGATAGAATTTAACAGTATTAAATGAACGCTGTAAAGGACGTCAGGGCGGTATAGCCGTTACTTCCACGACTGCAGTGTCTCGAGTATCCCCAGTCTTGGTAAGCGCCGCATTGTCCGAAGATTGATTAGCCTTCGTTACACAGGGGGTGACGACAGTGAGACCTACTCAGCGAATTTTGAACGAAAAATAATAACCAAGGTCTCCGTTTGGCAGCGATCCCGGGCATACGTCAGCAGGGCCTAACTGCGATAGAACCACAATAAACCGATTCGATATATGGTCAACACTTGCCAAAAAAGTTACTATTCCTGTCAACAAAAATAGATTCCAAAAGGATTTGTCATGACCATTCAATCGATCGAATTGGGCCTCACGATTTTGACCCTGCTAATTATTTTGTATAACACGATCGTCATTGTCGGCGGGCAGGAGTTGGCCATCGTCGAGCGACGCTGGTTTGGTCAGAAAATAGGGTCCAATCGTGTTATTGCCTTAGTATATGAAGTTGGGGTACAGGCACGCACGCTCCCGCCTGGCCTACACTTTTTGATTCCGTTTTTATATGCGGTCAAAAAAATTCCATTTACGGTAATTGGCGAAGCTGAAGTCGGTTTAATCGAATCGATCGACGGGAATCCGGTACCTCCAGGGCGGATTTTTGGCCATGTAGTTGCGCAACATGATTCGTTTCAAAACGGCGAAGGATTCCTTAGAAATAGCGGTCAAAAAGGGCCTCAAATTGAAACCCTTCCCCCTGGAACCTATCGCATTAATACGGCATTATTCAAAGTCCGTTCGGTCCCTTCAATCGTGATTGAATCCGGGAATATTGGCATCGTCACCGCAATGGATGGCGCGGAAATCCCGAACGGTCGACTATTGGCCCACCAAGTTTCCAATCACTCGAATTTCCAAAATGGAGACGCGTTTCTTCAACAAAATGGTCAAAAAGGGCCCCAAAGTGACGTTTTACTTCCTGGAACCTATCGGATCAATACCGATATGTTTAAGGTTGAAATTGTGTCCGCGACGGTGATCCCCGCCGGAAAGGTGGGTCTCGTCACGGCATTAGATGGAAGTCCGCTTCCAGATACTGAGTTTGTGGCCAAATCAATTCCCTCCCATCAGGATTATCAGTCGGTGTCGTCGTTTTTGGGGCAAGGTGGGCAACGTGGCCCGCAACTCGACGTGCTAAAACCGGGCACCTATTACCTCAATCCATTTATGTTTAAGGTGGAGTTGGATGATGTTGCACGAGTTGAAAGGGGCCAAGTCGCCGTCGTGGTGTCCAATATTGGAAATGAACCCACAGAAAAAGATATTCACGGACTGGGCGTCATCAACCCGGAGCATCAGCTCAATCATAATGAGCGGTATGTTGTACCCAAAGGATATCGCGGTATTCAGAGAGAGGTGGCAGGACCTGGGATTTATTATCTGAACCGTCGGGCCTTTATCGCCTATATCGTGGATACCACCAACATCACGATTGATTGGGATGAAACATCCGATACCAAGTTCGATCCGCTCAAAGTTATTTCACGAGACGGATTTGAAATCAGTGTATCGGTCAAAGTTATTATTCGTGTCCGACCGGAACAGGCGCCCTATATGGTGTCGAAAATCGGGTCGATTGACAACCTTATTAACCACGTCATTCACCCCATGATCGACTCCAGTTTTCGTAACCAGGCATCATCGACATCTGCGATGAACTTCCTCCAAGATCGGCAAGACGAGCAAAGTAAAGCGGAGACGAAGGCTCGGGTAGAGCTTGAGCGTTACCATGTTGAATGTGTATCAGTGCTGATCTGTCAAATCAAACTGCCTCAAGAATTAATGGATACCCAAACATTCAAAATTATCGCCCAGCAACAACAAGCCATGTACGAAGAACAACAAAAAGCCGAACAAACACGAATTGCTACCGAAAAAACCCGATCAGAAGCCGAGCTACAAAAATCCCTTGTTGAAGCAGAGATAGGGGTAAAAATTGCCGAACAAACCAAAATCAAAACCATTCGTTCAGCGGAGGGCGAGTCGGAAAGTGTGCGAATTCGTGCCGAGGGGGAAGCCAAAGGAATTGCGGCGATGGGGGAGGCCGAGGGTCAAAAAATATTAGCGATCGGTGAGGCGACCGCCAAAGCCTATCAGCTGCAACACAATGCGCTGAGCCAAGAAAGTGTGACGGCAATCGAAGTCGTCAAACAAATTGCCGGGGGAAACATCAAAATTACACCGGATTTTCTGATTCAGGGCGATAGTGGATCATCCAATATTCTCACGGCGTTTCTCGCGCAACAACTGCAAACAAAATCTCAAATTAATCCTGACAATGTGTCAGCGTCGGTGAGCCCAAACTAATACTGAGGATGTTTCAGTTCAGCCATGATGTTTCATTGATGATTCGCTCCCTGATTCGGAAAACATCCGTTGCGGTTGGAGCTAGCCTTTTATTGGGCGTTGCCTACGTTATCTACCAAAATGCCGCACCTCCAAAAGTGGCTAAAATAAACTATGACGGCGGGTCGATCACGCAAGGCGTCCAAATTGATGACGCGAGTGGGTTGAATAAAACCTGGGTTAGTGGAGTGGTTCATGTGGACAGTGAAGCATCCGTTCGGGCTGCGTTGACGTTTGCGCGTCACCATCACCTTAAAGTCAGTATCGCGGGAAAACGGCATAGTATGGGTGGTCAAACGTTGGTTCGGGATGGACTGGTGTTGGACATGACTCGCTTTAATCGCATTCGAGTCGACAAAGAACATCGCGTGGTAACGGTTCAAAGTGGCGCTACATGGGTCAATATTCAGGATGCACTAAACCGGCAAGGATTGGCGGTGAAGGCCATGCAGTCGATTTCCATCTTTTCGGTTGGGGGGACGCTCAGTGTGAACGGCCACGGCGTCGCCCACCGACCGGGCCCAATTGCGTCAACCGTTCGATCGATGAAGGTCATGCTGGCAGACGGGAGCATTGTTCGGGTGTCTCATGACAAGAACCCAGAACTGTTTCGCCTCATTATCGGTGGATATGGGCTGTTTGGGGTAATACTTGAAGCTGAGCTTGAGGTGGTGGATAACGCGTTTCTCCGGCATTCGACGACCTACATGAACTATACTGACTTACCTCACTTTTATGCGAGGCATATTGAACAGAATTCTGATGTGCAAATGGTCTATGGCCGGCTATCGGTGTCGCCAGACAATTTTTTGAAAGAGATGGCGATTCATTCGTACTTATCGGCACCCGAGCCCCTGACATATCGGCCGATGTACCCCGAAACGCGGGTGTGGCTCAAACGATTAATTTTTAACCTGTCCAAAATGGGGTCGTCGGGTCGATGGATGCGTTGGAAATTGGAGAAGTACGTGGAACCCGTATTGTACCGAAATCCCGATCGGGAATATCCGCATTTAGAAACGAGAAACCAAGTGATGTACGGCGGCATGGCGTTTCTGGATAGTCGATTACCTCGAACGGACATATTGCAGGAATATTTTATCCCTCCCAACCAGATGGTTCCGTTTGTCGACGGCCTGAGAGACATCGTTAAGCGCAACCACGTAAATTTGTTGAATGCGGGATTTCGGGTAGTTCATCGTGATACCATTTCGGTGTTGAGTTATGCACCTCAAGATCGATTCGCGTTCGTATTATATTTCAACCAAAAATTAACAGATGACGAGTCGGCTCGATTAACAAAAGCAACTCAGGAGTTAATCAATCTGGCCATTTCTCTGGACGGTACGTTTTATTTGCCTTACCAACTGGTTTACACTCCAGCTCAATTACATGCCGCCTATCCATCCATTAATTATTTCTTTTCCATGAAAAACAAATATGACCCGGACACCCGGTTTAGCAATCTATTTTATGAACACTATGGCCCCAACAAAAATAAATTGTGAAGTGGACAAGTGACTATCCGGATGCGTGAGTAATCTGTTCGTTAAGAATCGTTGAGACCCACCAAACGGTAGAGTCGAGAACTTAGTAAACATTCCAATGCCTCGCTAAGGTCGGTGCGTTAGCGCGTTGATCGAGTGCAGTTCGGATTAAATCAATCGACCCGAAAATCGAGTGAGTCGACACGGAGCGGTAACGCCAGAGGTGGCTCCTTATGGGCCTGTTGCAAAATGGCTTATTTTCAGAAACAGCGATGTTGCCAAATAATTCAGATGCGCCGTTTCTCGCTCGACGTGGTGGAGCGGAGCGATATGAGAAGAGCGAAAATGGGGCAGATGGAGCATTTCGCAACAAAGCGCTGATAGCCTGCCGATTTCATACCAGTCGTTAGGCCATGAAAAAAAAATGAAATTTACTGAATATTTTTTTCGATAACATATTAAGTTAACCGATGTCATGAGTTTTGATACACAATCGAATACCAGGAGATACGATGCCGAACCCATTGAGTGAAGATTCCCCACGCCAAACCCGTCAACCACAGACTACGTTCAGGTTACCCCCCGTTCTAAAAGGGTTGGTGTGGGTTGGCGTAGCCTCCAAAATCGCCGCCTCTCAGACCGCGAGTCGCCAATTAGAGCTCATGATGGACGGAGTTTCCCCAATGCCCCATCACGTGAAATTTGAACCGTATTCGTTGGACGACTTTAAAACAGTGACATATCCGGGGGGCGGATACGATTATGGCCAAATAATCGATCACCGGTTAGAAGGAGTGGGCATTCGGGTATATCCCAAAGCCACCGATATTCGTAGTGGCGAATTCCACGACAATGAACTCAATGGGAACGGCGTGGCCGTCGATACAGACTATATCGAGATTGGACAATTTGTGGATTCACGGTTTGAGGCTGGCGAGAGGATTTCACGAACTGAATTAATCGTCGAAAAAGGACGGTTTTCGGGCGGAGCATTAGACGATGGAATTCGATGTCATGAAAAAAATGGGATATTCTGTGGAACGCCGGTCACTCAAACTCGTGAAAGCAACGACTGCATTCCGGATCCAAAATGTTTTGATCCTTACCGCCCACAAACAAATCACGACTATGCAAGTTGGTTTAGATTGTTTCCCAAAACAACGATCGAGCAGGGGCAGAGCGTCACGACCGGATATGCCGTGGCCGGCCGGGTATTTTTTGGCAACATAACGTCCGATGGATACTCATACGCCGGATTTTTGGGATGGTCCAACGGCGTCTATACCCGTCATTTTATCGGATCTGCCAATTTCAGTACCCACCACGTAGTCGAATCGGGCCTGTTTAATAGCGATTCGTTTATCGCTGGTACCCGACTCGAAAGGTCAGACAAGATCGAGGTGGGCCATTGGATAAAGAATCAATTACACGGGGAAAATGAATCGCTGACCCTACCGAGCCGTGGACAAACATTTCACGGGCGATTTGAAAATGGACAGTTTAAACAAGGGCTGCATCGTTTTACCGGCGGCACGTCGTCTGAACATCCGATCGTGTTCCCTTTTCCATTTAAATTCGAGCCATCGGTTGAGACATTACCGGATCAGACCTATCGATTCCGGATTAATGGGCACCCAATTGGGAACACCAAAATTCCGTCTAACACCGATTGTGCAGAGATTATTTTCGACCAACACACACCGTATTTTGATAATCCGATATCAGTACACCAAGCCAAAAGCTTCATGGCAAGAATGGACACTTGGATAACCAATCAATGGGATGCATATCGGGATGAACTTCCCAGTTTCGCCCCTAAGGGAAAATCGATTATTCAGTCCATTTTGGGCCATAGTAATTTCAACCCTTATACCGAGTGGACGACACTTGGAACAGAGCTGGAGCATCGACCATTTCAGGACACCCGATCGGTGCTCCATGCACTCAGCGATTTATACAGTCAGAGACGTCCCATAAATCCCGATCACGTACAGAAAATCCAATCGATCGTGAGAGACATGTTTTCGCGCAACGCAGACGTACTCATGGGACTGCGAATAATGTGTCGAGAAGACTATAAATTGATACCCCACCTGCCAGAAACTGATACCATACAGGTGCTAGGATTTTTATCCTATCTCGAACCCCGAATATCGCAGGTAATGCCTCATATTGACTGCTTTGTTAGAGTTGCGATTAAGCCCACTCCGAGTTTGGTAACATTTTCAATATTTTTGGTGAATCGGGAACCCGCGCAGGCGGTATTTAACGCCACTCTGGGGCAATCACATTCCCTCGAAAATACGCTAGATATTTTAGAAAATGAAAATGTACGTGTCGCGGAACAAAGTCAGATTAGTGGCTTTTTGTTTGGAATTCCAAGGACAGCCGTCAAAAATTTTTGGGGGGACAACGAGCCCATATATTTTGGTCCAAATGCCTTTTACAAAGTAAAAGATACGATCAGTGATCAGGATCGGAATCACGTGGCTCGGTGGAACGGTTGCGCTACCCAGATACTACAGACGGCCAACACCCCCCTCACATGGTGGGAGCGGTTTTCGGCGTATTTTCAGTAACGAATCACCCCACCTCCAGCCAGTGAACGCCGGCCGATACCGGTTTCATTCATCTGAGCCCTGGTTTACAGTACAATAAGTAGTCAAGGCACGGTGGAACACGCCGCCGTCGCTCATTACACACAACGGAGTCTCATCGTCGTCATGAACCAGTTTCCGCTATTTCAGGAATCATCCAAAAACCGACGGCCCCTGGCCTTCCGACTAGCGCCGCTATCCTGGAACGATTATATCGGCCATGCGTCAGTGGTTGGGCCAGACAAACCCCTTCGAAAAATGATCGATACCGACCGGTTGGCTAGCCTCATTTTTTGGGGTCCCCCCGGGTGTGGCAAAACATCGTTAGCACGGCTAATATCTCGAACCACCCGGAGTGAATGTATTGCACTCAATGCCGTTCAAAGTAAGTTGTCGGACATCAAGGCCGCCATCGATTCCGCCAAAGCGGTGCCCCATCAACGAACGATTGTATTTATCGATGAAATCCACCGATTTAGCAAAACCCAACAGGACGCCCTACTCCCCGATGTCGAGCGCGGAGTCATTACGCTCATTGGCGCAACCACCGAAAATCCATTTTTCTCAGTGATTCCCGGATTACTGTCACGATGCCAGGTCATCGAATTATCCGCGTATTCCTCGGAAGACATGGAGAAGCTCCTCAAGCGCGCCCTCAAAAAATCTGGATCCAGTGCGCCATGGACTCCTGATGCCGTTGAGTTGGCCATCCGCCACTGCGGTGGTGATGCCCGAAAACTGCTCAACCTGGTGGACTACACATTACTACTCGACTGCGGCTCAATTACCGACAGTATAATTACCGATTGGAGCCAGAGTTCGGGTATCGCCCATACGACCGATGCCCATTACGACCTCATATCTGCATTGATCAAAAGTATGCGTGCGTCGGATCCAGACGCCGCCCTATATTGGCTGGCACGTCTCCTTCGTGGGGGTGAGGATCCCCGATTTATCGCCCGACGACTCGTTGTATTTGCCTCCGAAGATATCGGGAACGCGGACCCGAGTGCGTTACCACTGGCCGTTGCCACATTTACAGCAACCGAAACCATCGGCATGCCTGAAATTAGAATCACACTCGGGCAGGCCGTGATATTTTGTGCCACTGCACCTAAAAGCAACGCATGCTACTCCGCAATAAATGCCGCGTTAGAGTGGGTGGATCAGGGACATATCGAACCCGTACCGCCGTATCTACGCAGTCCATCGACCGCCAAAAACGGCATCACCTATGACTATCCGCACAGGAACGTCCCCGCTCGATCCCCCCAACCATTGTGGAGTGAGTCCACCACATTTTATACGCCGAAGCCGGTGGGACACGAAGCTCAAATTTCGGCCGAGTTATCCGATTGGGCTCAATGGCGTTTAACGGCTCGTCGTGTTCCACAATCGGACAACATCCAAAACGTCGATTAGCGAGCGACACACCGCATCAGGATTATAGCTCTCCAATACTGATTCCGAACGATAGCCATAGGTAACAGAGATCGTGAATGTCCCCGCCGCCTTCCCCGCTCGGACATCAGTATCCCCGTCCCCAATCATCACGGCGCGTGATGGGATGATCCCGCTGTCCTGAATAATGCTCAATAATCCGTCCGGTGACGGCTTGGTCGACTGGTAGGTGTCAGGACCGGCAATAATGGAAAAATACTCGGCGATCCCAAAATGCCCCAATACCCGCCGAGCCGGCAACTCCGGCTTATTGGTCAATACCGCTAAGGTATACCCATCCGAAATCAATGCCTTTAGAACAGTGTCGACTTCGGGAAATAACCGAGAATTTGCGTCGGTTTGACCGTGATAATGCTCACGATACACCGCTCGAAACTCCGAAATGCTGACCGAAGAATTGGGCCCCACCGCAAGCCGCAACATATCATCAACCCCATCGCCTATCGCATTGATCACGTCGGTACGATTCATAGCTGGCAAGGAAAAATTATCCAGGGCTTTATTTAAAGCCAGGCCAATATCGCCCACGGTATCCACCAAAGTACCATCTAAATCAAAGACCAGCAGGGGCGTCAGTAAGGGTGACTGCGAGCAATTCACGACACGCCCCCAAATTGGCCCAAGACAGGAACCGATCCAGGGGTAAGTTTCGGGGGTGTCGATTGGGGGCGACTCCGACTTACCAACCGATCCATTAATTCGGCGTGTTCAGTGGCATTGACTAAAAATTCAGATCGCCGGGGATACCGCTGGCGAGTCACTTCAAATAACATAATGGCCGCCGTAACCGACAGATTAAAACTTTGAACAAGCCCTGCCATTGGAATGGTAACGGCCATATCCAGATGCTGGTGCGCAATATCCGACAATCCACGATGCTCATTTCCAACCCAAATGGCCCATTTTCCAGTCGAAAAATCCGCCTCATATAGCGACACCGCATCCTCACGAAGCGTGGTTCCAACCAGAGTATAGCCGTCACTTTTCAATCGTTCGATAGCGGATATTGTGGATCGATAAGTTTCAAAGTCCAACCACTTATTCGCGGACGACGACGTCGATTTCCCGACTTTTCGAGGATTAAATGGTGGCTGCTCTTGAAAAATTAAATGCGCAGTTTGGACACCAAATCCATCACAACTACGAAACACGGCTTCGGCATTATGGGGATCGTGAATATCTTCCAACACTATCACTAGGTCACGTTGACGGTTGGCCGCCATAACGTCCAACTTAGCGTGCCGTTCAGGGGTGATGCGTGCCGTCATGATGTTGGCAAATACTCCTCGTATGATTTCTCTTCGATGATCGGCGACTCAAGATGGATATTGATTTTCTTTTTGACGGCTGCCCGTTGATCGTTGGTCACATACACGGCCCGAGCCAATTCAATAAATCGATGGTCAAATTGCTGCGCGCGTTCACACACTCGAATATCATCCTCGATTTGCCACAGCGCCGAATTGATAGCGAACAGCTGGGACTTCAAGTCAGCAATTACCGTTTGGTCATCGTAATGATCGGCATACAACTGGTTCAACATCGCCAATTCAAACTGAACGTTGGCCCGTTTTTCGGGGTCTGTAATATGGGTGGATTTGATTTCTAAAATAGTAATTTTATCGATTAATTCGCCGGGGGATCCTGGGATTTGAAGTACTGACATAAACACCTCCTATACGTGTTTTTCTTCAAAGGCTCGTCGATATCGATTGGGAATAGAATCGGGGTGTTTAACGGTCCAAATCTGATTGATGACCACGGGTGGATTAAATAATTTTAACGATACCAATCGCGCCCTGAGTGCCACATAGAACCGCCGCTTACGACTAAAATTGTGAATAATTGTGACGTCGTTTTCGACCAACGCTTCAAACAAATTAGGTGCCAAAACATCGCGTCGTATCACGCGAATACCCTGAGTCTTCAATTCATGCTCAAATTGTGACGCCAAATACGTAGACTGTGTATCTTCGAGCAACAACACCGACATACTCGCACGAAACCACAGATTAAATTGATCTGATGCGGATTGAACTCCCTTCCCATCGAGTAGAGCCAGGGTTTTATCCACCATATCCGTTACCCGAATGTTGTCCGAGCAAATGGTCCGAACACATCCTTCATGGGGACAAAAATATGAACAGGTTTGACTCTCCCGAACGACAAAATGGCGATTGCGCCACGGCGCCCAACGGGTCGGTTTCACTTTCCGAGATGGAAATATAGCCAACATTGGAACTCCCAACCCCACACCCAAGTGAAACGGTCCCGTGTCGACACTGACAAACACATCGGAATGACTGATCAGACCCATTAAAGTCGTAATTGGGGTATCTGGAATTACCAGCGCTGGACCGTTTAGGTGACTGAGAAAGCGGGCTGTAAATACTTTTTCTTTTTCAGAGTACGGGGAAACCCATACGTCCAGGTCAGTTTTCTGACGCAACGCGTTAATGTATTCCGCATATTTTTCAGGTTCAATCGGTCGATTTCCATACCCAACGCCGATTTGAATACCGATTAATGGGACGCCTGCCCGACGCCCTTCCTGGGTTAACAGCAGCTCAGCACGCTCACTTTCTCCCGGCGGTAACGGAATATCGATTTTGCTCTCTGGATCTAATGAAATTCCCAACGCCCGTAATAACTGAAAATTGTACTCAACCACATGCTTGGTTTGGTCAAACGTTTTGAGGAAAGTGCCATACTTTCGAAACACCGGCCACAACCCAATTTTTGCGGTATCCCCGATATGATACGGAATACCTGCAAACACACATGGCCACACGGTTTCCGTCTCGGAGTAGAAATGAATGGCTAGGTCGAACTTTCGGGATCGTAAGTACCGAATGAAGTGCAACTTATCCCAAAACGAATTAATTTTCCCATTGCGCTTCCAATCCAAAAGTATATCGTCAATTTCAGGAATATGCCGGACTATCCGAGAGTTGTAAGGCGATGCGAGTACAGTAATATGCCAGTGCGGATATGCGGCTTTGATCGCTCGGATACAGGGCACCGTTAGTACCATGTCACCAATGGCATCGGGTCGCACGATGAGCACTCGCTGAATACGTTGGATAGGAACCAATCTAGGCATTGGGTCCCCGAAAGGCGTTCATATATGGTAACCGAGCGGCCGTCGCTTTAACGAGGTCACTATTCGCCGACAATAGAGCGGAAAAATTCCAGGTACCGTTCAAAAAAGCATGTCGTCGAGCGGCCGGGAGGGTGATCGGGTAATCGCGTGTCCCAACCCGTACCACCATATCATCCAAATCAATCATTGCCTCGATAGTTGGATGATCGCTTAACAGTCCCTCGAGTTCCTGTCTCACATCTGGCGTCACCGATACCGCGGGCATCCCCAATGACATGCAATTACCGGCAAATATTTCTGCAAAGGACTCGCCTATCAACGCGCGTATTCCGTACCGCTTGATCGATTGCGGGGCATGCTCACGTGACGACCCACACCCGAAATTCCGCCCCACAACCATAATCGATGCCGACACGTATCGCGGATCATTTAATGGATGATCGGTTAGGGTTCCATCCGGATTATAGCGAGCATCCGCAAAAAGGTAGTCCCCCATTCGTTCAAAAGTAATTTCCTTGAGGTACCGAGCTGGAATTATCCGATCCGTATCAATATCGTTACCGGGTATTGAGACCATAGACCCACTGATTTGTTTTACTATTGTCATTGCTATGTCCTTATATCCACTTCCGGACGTCTGTGACGTATCCCGTAATCGCGGCCGCCGCGGCCATCGCTGGGCTCATTAGCAAGGTCCGACCCGTTGGACTTCCCTGTCGACCCATAAAATTGCGATTACTGGTCGATGCACATATTTGATCGCCCACCAATTGATCCGGATTCATCGCTAAACACATACTACACCCCGGGTTTCGCCACTCGGCACCAGCCTCCGAAAACACGGTGTTCAATCCTTCAGCTTCGGCTTGATCTTTAACCTGTTGACTCCCGGGAACAACCAAGACCTTGACCTTAGGGTGAACCTTCTTCCCGTTCAAAATTGCGGCCGCTTCACGCAGATCACTGATTCGAGAATTAGTACACGACCCAATAAATACCACATCGACACCCACCCCCTCGATCGGCTGCCCTGGCGTCAATTTCATGTATTTAACAGCATCCCTCGCCGTTTGTACCTCGGCGTCTGGCACCTCGGACTCACGCGGAATGGTGCCATCAACCCCAATCGATTGACCGGGGGTAATTCCCCAGGTCACCATAGGAGTCATCCCCGAGGCGTCAAAATCCACCACATCATCATATTCTGCATCAGCCGATGATTTGATGGATTCCCAGTACGCGAGAGCTGTCGCCCACTCCGCGTCACCCGGTGCGTATTGTCGCCCCTTGATATAGTCGTAGGTGGTCTGATCCGGATTGACGTACCCAATACGAGCCCCACCCTCAATACTCATATTACATACGGTCATGCGCTCTTCCATCGACATGCGATCGAATACTTCCCCACCAAACTCATAGGCATACCCAATCCCGCCCTTGACCCCCAACACCTGAATAATTTTCAAAATAATATCTTTGGCGTATACCCCTTGAGGTAACACCCCGTTAAAATTGATACGTCTTACTTTAAGGCGACTTAGTGCTAGAGATTGGGTCTCTAACACATGCTGAACTTCGGTAGTTCCAATACCAAATGCTAGTGATCCAAAGGCCCCGTGCGTACTGGTATGACTGTCACCACAGGCAATCGTCATCCCGGGTTGGGTAATCCCCATTTCAGGCCCCACCACATGCACAATACCTTGATGGCCGCTATCCGGTCCGAAATAGTGAATCCCGTACTGGGCCACATTGGCTTCTAGGGCTGAGGCCATGGCCTCAGCTTGCGAATCAAAATAGGGACGCTCAATCGATTGAGTTGGGATAATATGATCCATCGTCGCAAAGGTACGGTGGGTAAATGGAACCGATTTACCCGCTTCTTTTAACGCTGAAAACGCCTGAGGAGTAGTCACCTCATGAATGAGATGCAAGCCGATTAAGATCTGATCCTGGCCAGATGGCAAGGTGACAACTCGGTGGGCATCCCACACCTTGTCATACAATGTATTCTTTGACATTCGAATCTCCTAGAAAAAAATTATCGAGTGGCTCCGGCCGATCGAATTCTCTTCTGTTGAGTTAATGAACGTTACGAAGGAACGAGGGAACATCCAAATCATAGTCCTCTTCCTTCGAATCGAATCTGAAAAACGATGAACCGGAACGCTCTTCTCGTTTTTCCTCAACAGAAGAGCTTCTCAGTGATTCATGAACCAGAACTGGGGTTTCGGCGGGAGTTTCCTGAGCCGCCGCCACGTCGACCGGGGTGGGCATCACAGGAATTCCAGCTAGGCCTGAGGCACTTCCCGATTGGGGTGAGACCGCGGGGCGACGGAACCCAGTAGCGATAACAGTTACCATTATTGAATCTTTCATTGACTCATCAATCACAGAGCCAAATAAAATATTGGCATCGGGATCAACCGCGCCATAAATGACGTCAGCCGCATTATGCACTTCATGCAACGAAAGGTCTTCCCCACCGGTAATGTTCAAAATAACACCCGTGGCTCCATGAATGGTTTCCTCCAGCAATGGGGACGCGATGGCTTGATTGGCCGCCTCGGTCGCTCGATTTTCACCGCTCGCACGTCCGATCCCCATCATCGCTGATCCCGAGTTAAGCATAATAGTTTTTACGTCCGCAAAATCAAGATTAATCAACCCCGGCACAGTAATTAAATCGGCGATTCCCTGAACCCCCTGACGCAACACATCGTCGGCAATCCGGAATGCATCCAACATCGATGTCATCCGCTGAACAACCTGCAGCAACTTGTCGTTCGGAATAACAATTAAAGCATCTACTTGTTCTCGAAGACGCTTCAAGCCTTCCTCTCCTTGCCGATTACGCACCGGACCTTCAAATCGAAATGGCTTTGTCACGACACCAATCGTTAACGCCCCCAAATCCTTCGCAATTTTGGCAACAACTGGTGCCGCGCCAGTTCCAGTGCCACCACCCATGCCCGCGGTAATGAAAACCATGTCCGCACCCTGCAATGCGGCTTCGATATCTTCCTTACTTTCCTTCGCGGCTTGTTCGCCGACCGCCGGAATAGCGCCGCCACCCAACCCCTTAGTCAACTTATTGCCAATCTGAAGCTTGTTCTCCGCCAACGACACATTTAATGCCTGAGAATCCGTATTTACAGCCCAGAACTCGACCCCTCGGACCCCCGAGCCAATCATCCGGTTAACAGCGTTTCCACCGCCACCGCCCACTCCCATAACTTTAATATTTGCAAAATTCATTAAGCTCTCCGATGACAAGGCGAACTCCTTACCCAATAAAAAATAGTTGAGCTAGTGTATCAAATCCAGTCGCAACCGACTACCTATTTATGGCCTGATATTTTTCGATGAAAAGATTTGGGTGGATAACGGGGATTCAACGTACCGCCAATGCCAGGGTTCATAGCCGACACCCTGCCAATTTTGCGGCGGAAACGACAATTCAAACCCGTGCATATTGGCATTATTTAACAACCATTTTGCGGCCGGAGTATTCTCAAAACCCGGCTCATCATCACATTCGGGACAGTGACGATCCGCCAGGTCAAAACAAAAGCCGGTATGATGCTCGGAGTGCCCCGGAGGAGCCACCCATGTTGATCCGCGGCCCGGCCCGTAACGCCGCTCGGCATCTTCGAACAGCGTCTGTTGATACTCGAATGATCGAAACGCGGATATGACCACGATGTCCACGCCATCGGTTTCAGCCAACTGGATAAGATGTCGTAGCGGAAGAATCGCTTCAATGTGACACATAAATTCCCCGTGATCCCGACACAAGTCCTCAGGAATCCGGATCAGCGAGTCAGTGGGGCAAACCTCATAGCGAAGGTGAATCGTTTCCATAAATCCGTTTTACAATCCAATACACCGGTATTCCAAGAGCCAACACGACCAACCCCCAAGCTGAATTCAACGGATCATGAATCACCGTTGCAATCACAATAAATCCCATTATGGCAACAAACACCGCCGGCAACACCGGATAACCGGGCATTAAAAAGGGATCCGCCGCCTCATCGTGCCAATGGCGATGTCGTACCACAAACAGTCCGATTACTGTGATGGCTCCAAAAAGGACACTAGGCACGGTTATAAAATCAAGCAACCGATCGAAGGTCCCGGTCAGCATCAACAGCGAGGCCCAAAGACCATGTACAACAATCGCCAATCCAGGGGTCTGGAATCGCGGATGAATCCGAGCCATCCACGGGGGGAACAATCGATCCTTAGCCATTGCATAAAACACACGAGGCCCAGTCAAAACCGTTGCCGCCAGGCACCCCAACACCGATATCGAGATCAACATACCGACCACATGCCCGATAACGGGAGTAAATAATACTCCAGCCGCCGTGGCCGCAATCCGCCGGGTCGGCGCCGACAACGGCAATGCGAAAATATACAGCGCGGTCAATAAAATATAGGTCAACATCACGAGACTAGCACCCAACACCATCGATCGAGGGATCGTGCGACGGGGATTCGTAATTTCTTGAGCAATGTATACAGTCGCATCCCATCCCGAATAGGTATACATGATCGGGACCAGCGCCAGTGGAAGTGCCTCCCAAAGCGGACGGGTCAACGGCAAACTGCTCTCAAAATGGGCCCAGCTACCATGCCCCCACCCAAAACCAGCACCCACTAAGGCCACAATCAACCCCCATTTTAGGACCATGAAGCCATCCTGAAGCACCGCACCCTGGGTAACTCCCCGATAGTTAATCCAAGAAATACCGGCGATCAGAGACAGGCCAATCATTCGACTCACCAACGGATCGACTACGCCAATATACCGAGTGAACCCCATTGCCAAAAACGCCGTTGTTCCGGGAATCGTGATCATGCTGGACGAGAACCCGGCGAGGAATCCCAACATCGGACCGAATGCTTCCTTCTGAAACACATAACCGCCCCCGGCCCGAGGGAAGCGAGTCGCCAGTTCGGCGTACGCAAGACCTCCGATAATCGACAGCAATCCGCCCAATACCCAGGCACCTAATACGAGCGCCGGATTGGGTATCACCTGGATTATTTTCCCCGCCGTCACAAAAATGCCGATACCGATCATATTCCCTGCGACTAGCAAGGTAGCAGAGCGGGTCCCTAATGCGCGCTTAAACGAGTTCATCGAGGCCGAGTATACGTGGTCAAAGCGTCAATCTCAATTGTGCGTTTTCCACCGATTACAAACGTCACCTCCATCGAAACTGGATTCTCGTTGCCGTTTGTCGGACAACCTAGTTAAAATTGAGTAATGAATATTACTATTTTGGACTATGGGGTCGGCAACATCGGTAGCGTCCACAATGCATTAAAGCACCTCGGGTATTCGACACACATCACATCGAATCCTGGAGACAT
Source organism: bacterium (assembly GCA_010028705.1). Classification (GTDB taxonomy): domain Bacteria; phylum Margulisbacteria; class Marinamargulisbacteria; order SXXA01; family SXXA01; genus RHAI01. The sequence goes on along the minus strand of RHAI01000004.1, from coordinate 38,336 downwards.
CGATCGATCCCGAGTACTCGTGGTACCCGGGCAGGGTGCCGCAGGCGACGCAATGGCGGCATTACAGCGTCATCAATTAATCCAACGGCTTCAGTCTTACATTCGCAGCGAAAGGCCCTATATTGGGATCTGTTTAGGATTTCAGTTATTGTTCGATCATACCGATGAGGATGGTGGGGTCAATGGACTTGGCATATTCTCAGGTCAAGTCAAACGATTGTCAGGCCCCAACCTAAAAGTGCCGCAGATGGGCTGGAATGAACTTCTCGTCAATCATGATCCGTTAGGCCTGACGTTGGGACTTAATCACCCAATTACGGCGTATTTTGCTAATTCGTATTATGCTCTACCATCAGACCGATCGATTATTTTTACCGAGACTGACTACGGTGTTCGGTTCGCTTCTGCGATACAAACCCAAACGGTACTTGGATGCCAATTTCATCCGGAAAAAAGTGGCCAAGTTGGCCTCCATCTATTACGAGAGTTTTTAAAAAAACATGCACACTGAAATTAAGGTGTTGGGCGCCAAAGTCCACAATTTAAAAGATATATCTGTGACTCTTCCCCGCGATGCACTCATCGTGTTCACCGGCTTATCTGGCTCGGGGAAGTCGTCACTTGCATTTGACACGATATTTGCCGAGGGCCAGCGGCGGTATATGGAGTCGCTATCATCGTATGCCCGGCAGTTCCTGGATCAAATGGACAAACCCGACGTCGAGTCGATCGAAGGGCTATCCCCAGCCATTTCAATAGATCAAAAAACGACGTCTCAAAATCCGCGCTCAACGGTGGGCACAATCACCGAAATATATGATTATTTTAGACTAATGTTTTCAAGCATTGGTCGTCCGGTGTGCCCGAATTGCACCACCCCAATTACCGGTCAAAGCATTCAGGAAATGGCCAACCATATCCATTCGACGCTTGCAGACCAATCGATTACGATACTCGGGCCCATCGTTCGAAATCGAAAAGGTGAACAAAAACAGTACCTCGAACGTTTAAAAGCCGACGGGTTTACTCGGGTTCGGATCAACGGAGATATTTTCCGAATTGATGAAGCACCTCCCCTCGACAAGAAAAAATCGCACACCATCGAGATCGTAGTCGATCGACTTACGGTCAATGCCGATAACGATTCACGGCTATTCGAATCCATCGAAACCGCTGTCCGAAAATCAGATGGATTGGTAATCGTCGAATCGGAAGGTAGTTCACTCCTGTTATCCGAACACCTTGCGTGTCCGTCGTGTGGGACATCGGTACCAGAAGTAAGTCCACGATTGTTCTCATTCAACGCCCCAACTGGCGCATGTCCAGAATGCAAGGGGCTGGGCCATCGACTGGATTTTGATCCCGAGTTAGTCATTTCGGATCCGCAGGCTCCCCTTCGTCACTGCGCACCAAAAATCATGAATTTGGATGGAACCGGATACTCCTCGTACGTCGAACGGACCGCACAGGACTATGGATTTGATCTCGACACACCGTTTACCCACCTGAATACCACCCAACGAAATATTTTTTTATACGGCACATCCAACGCGGTCGATGAAAATCCATTCATCCACACCGAGGTGGGCCAGGTCTTTCATCGACGAAGTTGGAAGTGGGAGGGAGTCATTACTAATCTCCGCCGTCGATATTTCCAAACCCAATCCGAAGGGATGCGACTTTTTTTCCAAAACTATATGTCGGCTAAACCATGTTCAGGATGCCATGGCGCACGACTTCGTCCCGAGGCACTGTATTTCCAAATTAACGGTCGTACCCTCCATGACTTAATGGAGATGAGTATCGGAGACCTCGACACATGGATTTCCACACTTCCGCTGTCGCCCAAAGACTATGAAATCATATCAAAGGTCCACAAGGAAATTTCTGAACGCCTTCGATTTCTTAAAAACGTCGGGCTCCATTATTTATCGCTCGGTCGCAAATCCGGAAGTCTCAGCGGTGGTGAAGCCCAACGCATTCGATTAGCCACTCAAATCGGATCCGGATTAACCGGCGTACTCTACGTATTGGACGAACCCAGCATCGGGCTCCATCAGCGTGACAATATGAAACTGATCGAAGCCTTAGTCCGCCTCCGCAACTTGGGCAATACACTCATTGTCGTGGAACATGATGAAGACATGATTCTAAACGCCGATTATGTGGTGGATATTGGACCTGGTGCTGGCCGTCATGGCGGCCACATCGTTTTTAATGGAACCGTTACCAACCTGCTAGCAGACCCCAACTCATCAACTGGACAATACTTAAGCGGTCGACTGGAACTCACCGTGCCGACTCGTCGGCGCCCGGCGGATTGGGCCCGTAGCATCACCATTGTCGGCGCAAATGAAAATAACTTAAAAAACGTCACTGTCACGTTTCCACTCGCGCAATTAATCGCCGTCACGGGCGTATCCGGATCAGGAAAAAGCACCCTAATTAACGACATTTTCCATTTGGCACTAATGCGGCATTTTCATCAAAGTAAAGAAAAACCAGGGAATCATACTCGTATTGAAGGGCTCGAGCACCTCGACAAAGTCATTACCATCGACCAAAGTCCAATCGGCCGAACACCTCGTTCTAATCCCGCGACGTATACCGGACTTTTTGGACCAATCCGAGAATTATTCGCCGCTACTCGTGAAGCAAAAATTCGAGGCTACGGCCCGGGACGATTCAGCTTTAATGTAAAAGGCGGTCGGTGTGAGGCGTGCGAAGGTGACGGGGTCGTCAAAATTGAAATGCATTTTTTATCCGATGTGTATGTTGTATGTGACATTTGCAAAGGGAAACGGTATAACGATCAAACGCTCGAAGTGCGGTACAAAAGCCATTCCATCTCGAACGTACTCGACATGACGGTCGACGACGCCGCCGAACTATTCACTGCGATCCCAGGCGTTATGAATAAACTGCGAACCCTTCAGGATGTTGGTCTTGGGTACATTCAGTTAGGACAAAATGCCACAACGTTAAGTGGCGGAGAAGCACAACGCATTAAATTAGCCAAAGAATTAAGCAAGCGAAGTACTGGAAAGACCATGTATTTATTGGACGAACCTACAACAGGCCTTCATTTTGCGGATATCGCCCACTTACAGTCCGTGTTAGATCGTCTAGTTAATGCCGGAAATACGGTCGTCGTTATCGAACATAATTTGGACATTATTAAAGCAGCGGATTACATCATCGATCTCGGTCCCGAAGGTGGAATTGGTGGTGGACAGATTGTCGCCACCGGAACGCCCGAAGAAGTTGCGGCCAACGGTCACTCTCATACAGGGTATTATTTAGCTCAAAAATTACGGAAAACCGAGGAAAACAATGTACATCATTAAAGGAAAACATGCGGTCTCGGAAGCCCTCAAAACAGGCCAGCACGTTGATTCAATCCGAATCGCAAATTCGGCCACCCACCACCCCGATATTAAAGCGATCATGCAAAGCGCCCGAGAACGCAGCGTCCGAGTATCCCTCGTCACCAATGCGGAACTGGATAAGCAAGCCGGGGAAGGTAATACTCAGGGGGTCTTGGCCTATGTCCACACACGAAAACCCATTACTCTCGACCAACTCATCAGTCACCAACATCCGTTATTACTGGCCGTTGACCACCTCGAGGACCCATTTAACTTTGGAGCAATTCTTCGATCAGCTGAATTGTTCGGCGTCAAAGGCGTCGTGTTTCCCAAGGACCGAAATACGACCTTATCCGCAGGAGTCGTCAAGGCGTCGTCGGGTGCAATTAATTACATCGATTTAGTCAAAGTCCCCAACATTGGAAATGCGTTGGACAAGCTAAAATCCAACGGCTATTGGATCGTATCGACCGATGTAACTTATGGGGAATCTCTGCCCACGTTACAACCCAATTTCCCAATGGTACTAGTGGTCGGTAATGAGGGCCGAGGGGTCTCAATGCGAGTAAAAAAACTAGCCGATCAATTACTTAATATCCCAACGAGTGGTCAGCTGGATTCACTCAATGTTTCCGTGGCCACAGGTATTATTTTGTACCATTTGTCACTCGAATTATCGAAATAATGCCAAGCCCTGACGTTTTTTTAATTGTTAAACGTCAATACGACATTATCATTAAGCAGGCTCTAGATAATCTACCCCAAGAGTCGGGAGGCTTTATTGGTGGGCGGGACAATATCATTCTCGGCATAATGCCCACTGTTAACCAACACTTAGGGAATCGGACCGATACATTTGCCGTCACGTCCAGTGACATCCAGCGCGCCTACGACTTTTTCAAAAAAAATGGATTAACGTTTTTTGGGCTATACCACTCCCATCCAAAAGGAATCGCCTACCCGTCTCAAGAAGACATTCTCACTGGACAGCGTTACCACTTTATTATTAGCCTTCAAAATCCGAAATCACCGGTATTGGCCGCCTACGAAATAATCAAACAACAGCCCCACCAAATTCCCATAAGGATTGAGCTCGATGAAAAATTTTTACCCAAAAGTGACGCTAAAGGTTCCCATACACCTCCCCCACACATTAATAGCGTATTCAACGAATCCGGTCGGCATCTCGATGAATCGCTAACCCGGTGGCGCGAAGAAAAAAAAATTGAGTACCCTAAAATGCCCCCGAAAGGCGACCTTGGCGATTTCAGTACACTTGCCTGATTTTTTAAGGTTCGGTACTTTTCACAAATAAAGGAGCGGTAATGAACGAAAATCAAAAATCCCCGATCGCAGTCAATCTGGAACCTGGCACATATTTCTATTGCCGGTGTGGTCTATCCGCTGGCTTCCCATTCTGTGATGGCAGCCATACACCAACCAACGAAACCCCCAAAAAATTTAGAGTTGACGAAGCCACCAACGCATATATCTGCGGCTGCAAGAAATCAACAAACAGTCCATTTTGCGATGGTAGTCACCGAAAATAAACCCGATGCGCCGCCAAAAGCATCCGAATAACGTAGTCTTAATTGGCATGCCCGGTAGTGGAAAAACTACCGTAGGGGTTAATTTAAGCCGTCGCATTCACAAGAAATTTATCGATACCGACCGTCTCCTTTCCAAACAATTTGGGCTTAAAATATCAGAGATTTTCGCCGCCCACGGGGAAGCGGCGTTCCGAGATGCGGAGGCCGATCTATGCGAATCATTACTCACGTGTCGGCATTCGGTCATCTCGACTGGTGGCGGGATTATTATCCGAGCATCTAATCGAACGATGCTACGCTCCATCGGAAAAGTCGTTTATTTGGCGCCAACTTTTGACACGTTGTGGGCCCGACTAAAACACGATAAACATCGGCCGCTGTTACAAACCGAATCTCCGGAGGCCACTTTAAAGGCGCTATTTGAGCAACGAGATCCGATGTACCGCGATTGTGCTCACCGGATTATCCACATTCTCAATCAGACTCCATTTCAAGTCGCCGAACTAATCGATCGCGATCTGTTAATGACCTAATAGGAGGATATCCATGATCTATTTAAACGATGCCCAGATCACGGCCTTATTATCAATCGATGAAACCATCACCGTCGTCGAAGCCTCAACGCGAGATTTTGGAACTGGCAAATCAACGATGCCACCCAAAACATACCTTGATATTCCAAATCAAATGGGAGATTTTAGGGCGATGCCTGCATTCAGCGAACGCTACAATGTCGCCGGAGTAAAATGGGTCAACTCACACCCGGACAATAGTCGGTTGAATCTTCCAACAGTTCGCGCTCAAATACTATTAAATGACCCCACAACTGCCGAGCCGCTAGCCTTATTAGACGGAACCCGAATTACAAGCATGAGAACCGGTGCCGTCGGCGGCATCGCATGCAAATATCTTGCTCGAAAAGGGGCCACCACTTTAGGAATACTTGGGGCTGGAATTCAAGCTTACTTTCAAGCGATGGCCATCTGCGCCATCATTCCCATTACGGAAATCAGAATATATGACCATTCCCGAGATGCACTCACGGCCTTTACTACCAAAGTTCGGCAGTTTTATTCGAAAAAATTAATTGAATGCAATTCAATATCGACGGCTCTCGACGACATGAGCATTATCGCTACCACAACACCGAGCCGTTCCCCCATCGTCGATGACGGCTGGATTCGACCGGGGTCCCACATTAACGCAATAGGCGCCGACGCTCCCGGCAAACAAGAGCTGGACCCCAAAATTTTAGTCCGTGGAAAAATCGTGGTCGACGACGTGCACCAAGCCTCTCATTCCGGTGAAATAAATGTTCCACTACAGCGTCAAATAATCTCGAAATCAAAGGTAAGTACCTCGTTGGCAGATATCCTATCGGGAACTAAAAAAGGACGGACATCGTCAAAGCAAATCACGATATTCGATTCTACTGGCCTCGCAATACACGACATCGCGACCGCGGGATATGTTTACCGAAAAGCGATGGAACTAAATATTGGCACCAAAATTGGCTGATTCCTAAGTGAATTATCCACGCTATACATAACACGACTATTCCCAACATTACTGGGTGTCCGGAGCAGATTCGTTTACAAATTTGTTTGGGGGCAAACAAATCGAGCAAACCCTGCATTTTCGGACATTTTTGTAATCTTTTGGCAAAAAAAACGGAGCACCTCATGAATTCGACCCCATCCAATCGATTTCCGACCGATTTTAAGCTTGCCCTCGACACTAATATCCCCAAACTCAGGGAACAATTGACCCAACTCACCCAAGACATCGGCCTTAATTATGAGCAGGCCCAGGGAGAGAGAGGGGCGGCTCCTGTGCTCGACTTATTTGGAAATATTCTAAACTATATGGACCTAATGGAGCGGGAATTATTCGATCTGAAAGTCGTTCTAGCGACTACAGTCGAACATAGTACTGACATCGAAAATGATCTCAGTAACCAAACCCAGCAAATGCATTCTCGATCACAACTATTCGAATTTATAGTTAATCACTCATCCGACTGGGTAACACTCATAAATCGTCACAATATAATTGAGGCTGTCAACGAGTCCCAAGCAACGGTCTTAGGAAAAAATGTGACCCAACTCAATGGGCGATCCATCGACAAAATATGGGGATCTCAATTCGTATCATTGCACATGCAGGCGTCGATTGATGCCTGCTTCAATGGCCAAGAAATCAAGGAAATTTTATATTGCAATACGGCGAAACTTGCTGACCGATGGTGCGAATTTTCGTACACACCATTTAAAAACGAAGCGAATGAAATTACGCACTCATTATGCGTGGTTCGAGACGTGTCCGCTCGGCGACGTGCCGAAAGTTTACTACGAGATCATGCCCTATATCTGGACAAGGTAAACGATGCGATTATCGTGATTGGCATGGACAAAAAGGTCTATTTTTGGAACAAGAGTGCGGAACGCCTATATGGTTGGAAATCGGAAAATGTAACAGACAAAAAAAAGATCGATCACATCATGGCAGAAGAGGCCATTTCCTCAATATTAAGCCATGTTCTCGAGATGGGAGAATGGACTGGAGAAATGACCCATACCAGCAAATCTCATCGAGCGATTGCGGTCCTGACAAATTGGACATTGGTATGGCCAAACGAAACGGAATGGTTGATAGTAATTACCGCCACAGATATTACCGAAAAAAAACTACTGGAACAGCAATTTTTGAGAATTCAACGCATGGAAGGGATTGGATCTGTTGCTAGCGGTATTGCCCACGACCTAAACAACGTACTTTCCGCACTATTTATGTCCATTCGACTTCTAAAACCGAAGTGTACCGATGATAAAAGCGTACAGATATTGGAGTTACTCGATAATTCAGCCAAGCGGGGTGTCAGTCTCGTACGCCAAATTCTCGAATTTGCTCGGGGAATCGACGGTGACACACTGCTGGTTCCCATCCCCAATTTATTGGCAGAGATCCATGAATTTGCTAAATCCACATTTCCTAAATCAATATCAATAAAATCCACATTTTCAGCTGATTTATGGCCAGTGGTTGGTAATCCAACACAGCTTCATCAGGTACTATTAAATTTATGCGTGAATGCGCGAGATGCCATGGCCACGGGTGGATCAATCCTGATCACAGCCGAAAATGTCGCAATCCGAGACGGCAGATCCCCCAAAACACGCACCCCGGTGTCAAACGGGAACTACGTGTCTGTCACGGTTGCTGACACGGGGAAAGGGATTCCAAAATCATTACTTAACAAGATTTTTGATCCATTTTTTACGACCAAAGATAGTGGCAAAGGAACCGGACTTGGATTGTCAACCGTGCAAACAATCATCAAAAATCACAACGGTTTCATCGAAGTCACAAGCCAACCCAGTTCAGGGACCGAATTTAGGATCTACCTTCCGACCGGAGCCGCAGTAAGCCGAAGTGGCAGCGATACCGAACAACTCCAATTAAGTTCACTGAGCTCCCTCACATCCTGGCCAATTTAGTCAGCCGGGAGCCTACCCGACGCTAATAAAACTTCGGCACCAATACCGTCATGCTTTCCACTCGGGATAACAAATCTCCGCTGGGGTCAGCATTAGGAACCACTCGACTTGGAGTTAAGGTGGTGAGCACAGCCTTGCCAATGACAAATCTCCCCTCTTTGCCGTCCAGTTTTGTCCGTATCCCCCAGATATTATGGAAGACGAGAGCACGCCCATTGTATTTCCCCGCGTAGACCATGATATGGCCTTTCAACCAGAGTAAGGTTCCAAATGGTATTCCATTAGCGAGTATAAATTGCTCTTTTTGATCAGAACCTAAATCTTTAAGTGAAAAATATGTCCCCCCAAATTGACCCTGATCATTTCCATTCCGAGGCAACCATATCCCAAACGGCACGTACAAATCCTGAACTAGGGATGCGCAATCTCGATCGCCAAATAAATCTCCCCAACCGTAATTTTGCCCCATCATTCGATCGGCAATCATTGCCAAATTTCGAGATGACAATGGCAATGGCTGAGGCACAACTGAATTGGCGGAACACCCAATCCACTCAAAAAATGCGGCCCCATTGTCCTGCCGTTTGGCAATCAACACAACCGGATGCTTGCCAGTAAAATCAGTCGGCAATACCATTCCTATCTTCAACACCCCCGTGTAATTCCCGTGGCGATCGTGTAGGGGAACATTGTCGCGTACCACAACCCCCAATTTTTTCGACTTGTAAATCCGAGCCTGGGTACGACTGACCCGGGCCAAATCCTGACACGGCACCCAGCCTGTTAGTTCGCCCGTTTCAACTAGAGCCCAGGACTTGTCCTTCGTATAGTGGATAACAGCAACAGGCACATTAGCATCTAGACCTGACTCCTGGGCGTAATCGAACGGAAAACCCTCACCGGCTTTTTCAAATGACAGATAAAACGGACGAAACGTAGGAACTACCCTCAATGCGGTTACGCGAATAGTAATCGCCCGTTGGACAACACAAGGAAAATGCGCCCCATCCATTTGGTCGATTATTGCCTGTATCGTCGCCGGGGTGATCGGCTGCTTATTTTCACCGTAGTAGGTGCCGTATCGGAACGCATCAATAAAATAGCTAATTCCAGGGCGCAAGCGGGGTGTTGTGCGATCCCATGGGCTGAACAGCCTGCGATTAAACTGCTCGAACTGAAATGTTTGAACTTTATCAGGTAGCATCTGAGCGTCTTTGCTGGCGAAAATCGAACATGTTTGCGGTATATTTTCAGATGGGATTTCAGCATACGCCACGCTGCCTTGCATCGTAACCACAGTCAGCAATACTCCACCCAGAATGTTTAACTTCACAGCACTATATGTACCAAACCTGATAGCAATCTGCTACTTATAACTTTTAACTCATTGGATATCTGGACATCCCCAAAATCAACAAATTGCGTTTAAGTGCTATATTTTGTATCCTACGAACCGATTTTACTCGATCCGTTGCTTCCGGCGGCAGAGTTAATATCACAATCCAGAAAGGATCTGCTCAATGAAAACGTTAACGTCTCGCAGTACTTTATTTGTTTCTGCTCTATTGGTGGCTTCCACTTCGGTGACACTTACCGCAGCGACCGCCAATAAAAACATCCTCGCTACAGTTGATGGAGTGACCATTTCTTCGCAAGAGCTCCAAGCAAGAATTGACGCAGCCCCCGCGCAATATGCCGAAGCATTAAAAACGAAGGAAGTTCGTTCAAAACTTCTTGACGACATGATTAACGAGAAATTAATCCTAAACGCGGCCCAGAAGAAAGGCATCGAAAGAACTCCGGAATACAAAAAAGATCTCCAGCTGGCCCAGAATCAATTAGCGCTTTCGACTTACGTTCGTCAATTGATTAAGGCAAATACAGTGTCGGACGACGAAGCCAAAGCATATTTTGATGCAAATGCCGCCCAATATGGCCCTACTGAATTTCGCGCCGTGTCTCATATTTTATTAGCCAACGAATCCGATGCCGTTAGTATTAATTCGCAACTAAAATCCGGTGGTGTTTTCTCAAGTTTAGCGCGAGAAAAATCGCTTGATCCATCCGCGGTTGCCAACGGTGGAAATTTGGGAGTATTTTCGAAAGGTCAAATGCTTCCAGAAATTGATGCGATAGCATTCACTCTCAAAAAGGGAGACATCTCGGGCCCAATTAAATCTCAGTTCGGTTATCACATTGTCAAAGTCGAAGATATTCGGGTGCGCCCTCAAATCGAGTTCAATACCGTTAAAGAACAGATCCGAGAAGGGTTGCTAGCTGAAAAGAACCGTAAAACCTTGGCAGAAAATATCGAAACGCTTAAAAAGACGTCGAAGATTAAGAAGGAAGAGTCTCAAATCTAAGGCTTCGCCAAGAGCTGAAATTAAACGAAGACCCAGCACCCCGTGCTGGGTCTTTTTTTATCCCACAATCCATGCGGCGGACAACCCGATAGCCAAGGCTAACAACAATCGGGCCGTTTGACCTAATAATGGATCCAATTCGCGGCCGGTGCGAGACCACATTTTTCGGATCAGCCGTATACTCGCCGCGCCAACAATACCCGCAACAAGACCTCCCCATGGTCGGCCCGCCGCAACACACCAGACCCCACTAATACCGCAGGCTCCCAAGGTACATAGTGCGTACTCCACCCGAACGGTTTGAATGCCAAAGCGAACAGCAAGTGTACATTTTCCAGTGAGGCGATCTTCCTCGACATCACGCATATTATTTACCGACAAAATGGCCGCTGTCATGAATCCCATCGCAATGCCTAATACACACGAATTTTTATCCCAATACAGTGCATTAACGTAAGTTGTCGCTGACGTTGCGATTGGCCCAAAAAAAAGAAAGGCCACACTATCTCCCAGCCCAATATATCCCAACGGTTTGGGGCCTCCCGTATATAATATACCCATTGCAATTGACGCCACCCCGATTAATAAAACTGGAAATCCCCCTCGCACGATAAGTCCGATGCCAAATGCACTCGCTACCACGAATGCCCCAACCATCGCGGCGCGAACCTGTTGTGGCGGAATCAATCCGGATTGGGTCACGCGAATCGGACCCAGGCGCCGATCGGTATCGGCTCCATTCCTCCAATCAAAATAATCATTTGCGAAATTGGTCCCAATTTGAATCGCCAAGGCCCCAGATATCGCCAACAATGTAGCCAACAGATTAAATCTACCGGCTGCGTACGCGATAATTGCCCCCAGTACAACTGGCGCAACAGCGGCCGGCAATGTTCTTAAACGAGCGGCTAGTACCCAATTTTTTAACATCGAATCTAAACTCCTTTTAATGTATTATTAAAAAACTAAACATCACGTTTTCCACATTCGCAACCCACCTAAGGAGTCCTCATGATTTCACATCGGAAAAGTGCAGAGAGAGGCTACGCAGACCATGGATGGCTCAAATCATTCCATACCTTTTCCTTCGCTGGATACTATGACCCCAATCATATCCACTTCAGGACATTGAGGGTATTAAACGAGGATGTTATCGCTCCTGGCAACGGTTTTCCAGAGCATGGTCACGATAACATGGAAATTATTACTGTCGTGCTGGAGGGTGAGCTTGAACATAAAGATAGCATGGGGAATACGGAACGAATCATACCTGGCGAAATACAGGTCATGAGTGCCGGAGCTGGAATCACTCACAGCGAATATAACCCCTCGTCTACACAACCACTTCACTTAATGCAGATCTGGATATTTCCAAAACATCAAAACACTCAACCTGGATATCGGCAGGCGAATTTTTCGAAAAACATACTCCCTAACACCTGGACTTGTTTTGTGTCGCCCGACGGCAAATCAGGCAGTCTAACGATTGATCAAGATGTTGAACTTTATGGACTTGAATTAACCGAAGGAAGTAGTGCCGGTTACGAATTGAGAGCAAGACATCATTCATTTATCCATCTGATCCATGGAACTGTCGTCGTGAATGGGGTGCTCATTTCAACAGGCGATGCCCTGATGATTTCGAATGAATCGTTCGAAGTCAAGGCGATCTCAGATTCAAAGTTACTCATGTTTGATCTCACCTAGCACAGGAATATCGGGGCTTCAAACAACCTAGAAATATGCTACCATCCTAAAATGAAGTCAACGTCTCGCTCTCTTCCATGGTTCGGTCTGATGTCTCTGTTCGTTGTCGCTTTATTCTTATTCGCAGGTTCGGATTCCACGCCCAAAGACTCGATGAGCTCAGTCGTTAAGCTAATCGAAAAATACCATTACTCCCCAATACCGATGGACGACCAATTTTCGGAGCGGGTATATCACTTATTTTTAAAGCGAATCGATCCAGGAAAACGATTTCTAACACAGGCAGATATTGATCAACTCGAAAAATACAAAACTCGTCTAGATGACGATGCGAAGCATGGAAATTTAGAGTTTGTCGCCTTAGCAAACAGATTGTTAAAAGCCAGAATATCGGAAGCGAATCGACTATTTCAAAGTGAAATTTCAATATCACAACCCTTTGATTCAAACGAGACCTTCGAAACCGATCCAGACCGACGCAGTTATTACAAAGACACAAAAAGTTTCGATGACGATTGGCGGCGGTTTATTAAATATCAAATTCTGACAACATATCTTGCAGATGCAGAAAGCAGCACATCCAACGAATCCAAAGCCGCGCTGAAATCACTCAGCCCGACATTTGAAAAAGCAGCGCGATCAAAGGTCGAAAAAAACCTGCGCTCGTACTTTGACCGTCTCGCAAAAGAAACGGATTCCGACCGAATCGATGCCTTCATTAACTGTATTGCAATGGCCAATGATCCGCATACACAGTATCTCGCCCCCCAACAAAAAGATGACTTTGATATCAATATCAAAGGATCGCTCGAAGGGATAGGCGCGATTTTAGAAGAGTCGGACGGGTATATCAAAGTCAATCGGATCGTCCCCGGCGGTCCGGCGTGGAAGCAAAAAGAACTCAAAGCGCAAGATAACATTGTCAAAGTCGCCCAAGCCGGGGAAGAGCCAGTGGATATTGTCGGCATGAGGGTACAAGATGCCGTCAAATTAATTCGCGGCCCTAAGGGCAGTCGCGTTACACTCACTGTCAAAAAACCCGAAGGAAAAATTGTTCTGATTACCATCGTACGAGACATTGTGATCCTAGAAGAGTCCTACGCCAAATCCGCCATCATCGTGGACAAAGACGGATCAAAAATAGGATATATTGTCCTACCCAGTTTCTACCGGGATTTCTCGAATGCAAAGGCACACAACGCGTCAGATGACTTAAGAAATGAACTTAAAAAAATCATTAGCTCAGGTGCCAATGAAGTCATCTTAGACCTTCGCAACAATGGCGGAGGTGCATTAGACGATGCAGTCAAAGTATCCGGTCTATTTATTAAACATGGGCCCGTCGTCCAGGTTAGAGATCGTAATAATAACGGCTACATTAACGAAGATCATGACCCATCAGTAACGTTCAAAGGCAAGTTAATAATCCTCGTTAATACATTTAGTGCATCGGCCGCAGAGATTGTTACTGCGGCGCTACAAGATTATAAACGCGCCATCGTTATTGGCAGTGCCCACACCTATGGCAAAGGAACAGTGCAAACTGTGGTTAATTTGGATGTACCAGTTTCGACCCTTTCGTCTGGAAAATCCCAGGGTGGTGGCTCACTCAAAGTAACAAATCAGAAATATTTCCGGGTTACGGGAGCATCAACGCAGTTTAAAGGAGTCGAACCCGATATTGAAGTTCCAGAAATCAATGACTACCTCGATGTTGGCGAAAAAAACCAAGACTATCCTCTGTCATGGACAACTACAAGTCCAACGCCAATTGTTCCAGAAGGCCCTACAATACCGAATGAGGTTTTGAAAAACGCACGAAAGCGGATCGCGTCAGACTCGCACTTCCAGGCAATCGCAACACTAACAAACAAATTAAAAAACCGGCGGAAAACATCCGCGTATCCCCTTAATTTACTAAAGGCATCCCAATTCCAAAAAGACTCAAAATCAGAAACAGATGAGCTCGATACAATTAAAATCACGACCCCCGATATCACGACGATGCCGTCAGACGAAAAGTGGCTACACGCGACAGAGCCAGAGCGCAGTGCGGACTACAAAGAATGGCTGACTCAAATACCAAAAGATATCTACATAGCAGAAGCCGTTCGAATTCTTAATGATTGGCGCCATTAGCAGGACTTAATGGTCGTGGGATTTTACAATTACTTAAGGTGGACGAGCGATGGGTAATCCTGATTACAAGATAGAGATAAGTGACCAATTGATCATATTAAGGGGTGTGTTTCGGTTAGAATCCCCCAATATTTACGATGAATTATTCAGTCCCATACGTGATAAGTTGTCATCAGGAGAATCCATTACCCTTGATATAAAAGACGTCACATTTCTAAACAGCTCGGGAATCACCGCCTTGGCTCGACTGATTATTACCGCCCGAACCTTCGAGGTTGAGATGAGTATCATCGGTAATCATGAGGTCCCATGGCAGAAAAAAAGCTTAGTATCGCTGAATCGCCTGTGGCCTCAGCTGTGCGTGTCGCTTTCGTAACACCATTGATATGGCAATCAGTACCCTCTCCCAAAATACGACCCACTCACTATCAAGCTGGGGAGCAAATTTCAGTATCCATTACATTTTATCACTCGACCTGGTGTCTCAATGGCGCCGTTGCGGACATATCGCCGATTTTTTAGCCAATTACCACGTTTTCAATTTTAAACATCCAGAAAAAGCATTTTCGGCATTATCAACGGTTACAAATGAATTATTAGAAAATGCAATTAAATTTTCAACCAGTCCTAACAAATCGGTATCCCTTTCGCTCGAACGATACTATAAAACCATCCTACTTAAAACGGTAAATTCTACCAAAAAGAAATATGCGGACGAGCTGAATTCATTTTCAAGTGACCTTATCAACTTCGATCCCATCCAACTGTTTCAGTCCCGTCTGGAAGAAGTCGCAACCAATCCAAATTCAACATCTGGAATTGGGCTATTATCAATAATCAACGATTACGAGGCCGCAGTAAACACAAAAATATTACCCAAGATCGACACGCCGAATACATACGAAGTGACCGTCTGCATTACACTAAATTCAGATATTATCGACAGTATTTAGAAATTGCTAACGAAGAACCAGCCTCACTGCCAAACACCAAACGGCGATGTTATTTCTAGTTCAAATCCTCAATGGTGCGCCGATCCGCCTCCGGATATTCACTCCAAATGTCTAGCATTTCCCTATTGTTATCAAACCTGAGCTCACGACTTCACGACACTTTCTTGAATATGCCTGCGCATCGGATCGGATTGATGGCGTTAAGAGCGAGGCGAAGTGAACGCGACAACCGGAGAATACCAGACAGTATTCGAGGACGGCTCGGCGAACTATAAGTCGGACTATCGGCGACGTCGGGCTAATTCCACTTAATCAATTCCCAAGAGGTTTAATAAGCCCCCACGCTTTTCGTGATCGTGCCCCGGATACTTAGCTATCAACTCGCTTGCAATCGATTTAAAGGCACTATTTCTTAACGCCAAGCGATGAACCGTAGGCATAATGCTATCAGGGCCGATTTCTTCAATAATATGAATTAATCGTTTAACAGGAGCCTCCGGATCCAACATTCCTTTAACAAGATACGGGAGCATGGGATCGCCAATTTTGAGTGCGACTTCTTCCGCCAGAGATCGGATCGACGGGCTGCCCTTTCTCAAGGCGGTTACAATTACTGGGTAGGATTGTTTTTCACCGATGTCATGAAGGGCATCCACGATGCATCGCCGCAAATACGGATTTTTGAATAACCGAATCAAATAAGGCGCCGATCGAATAATTTTTAACTGGCCGAGAAGAATGATAAGTGGCTTTTGAACATCTGGATTCCCTAACAATTCGAGAAACACCGACTCCCTATCGCCACCAATATCATTAATGGCATAGACGATACGATTAGCAGATACCCAATCCCTCAGTGCAAAATCTTTTATCATATATGGGACGGCACGTTCACCAAAATGAGATATTATGAGAGAAATATGCCGCCTAACACTGAAATGGGGATGGGAAAATTGTGTCACTAGATATGATGTCACTTCTGGACCAAATTTTACCAATGCTTTGACAGCGTTTTTCCGAACGTGGAAGTCACGATCTTTAAGGAGTCGGGTTAACGCGGGAATTGCTGTCGCTATTTTCATCTCGCCCAGTTTTTCCGCGATCGCCCAGCGAACCACCCAATCCTTATCATCTAACAACCGAACCATTTGAGCCACAAGATTAGAGTCATTTAATAACTTTAGTTCTAAAATGGCATCCCACCGAGTTTCTTCAGCCCGGAATAATTTTACGATCTGATTTAAACGCTGATCTAGTTCTTTCATGAGTTGATTTCACTTAAACGCCGAAGGGATTCTTGCAGAGATTCTACCCGAATTAGCTTAACTTTTCCAAACGTCTCATCTAAAGGATTGCGTTTAGGTACAAAACAAGCCTCAAAACCGAGTTTCTCTAATTCTCCAAGTCGGCGATCGATTTGGGGAACCGAGCGTATTTCACCGGTCAACCCGACCTCACCTAACACCGCAATTCGCCGTTTAATCGGCAGGTCGTGCCCTGACGAAAATATTGCCATTACTACCCCTAGATCTAGTGCCGGCTCAGCTGTTTTATACCCTCCAACGATATTTAATATTATATCTTTTGATGACAGCTTTAACCCCACAATTTTTTCAACCGCAGCGATCAACAGATTCCCTCTGTTAGGGTCGACGCCCAAAATAGTTCGCCGGCCCATGCCATACCCTGTCTCGACAACCAACGCTTGGACTTCCACCAAAAACACGCGGCTACCCTCCGCCACCGGAACCACCATGGAGCCGGGGTTATTGAGTGTCGTTTGATCAACAAATAGTCCAGACGGATTAGCGATTTCTTGAAGCCCTTTCTCTTCCATAGAAAACACACCAATCTCATTGGTGCTAGAATATCTGTTTTTAAACGAACGAAGTAGTCTGTATTGAAACCCGTTTTCCCCCTCAAAATATAGAATTACGTCGACCAAATGTTCTAACACTTTGGGACCTGCAAGGGAACCATCTTTGGTTATATGCCCAACAATAATACCAGCACAGCCAACCATCTTTAATTTTTTAACTAGTTCCGACGCGCAATAGCGGACCTGATTAACCGTGCCTGAAACTGACGGAATAGCGGGATGAGACACCACTTGGATCGAATCAAGGATCACTAGAACTGGTAGTAATCGATCAATAACAGCCAAGATTGACTCCATGTCAGTTTCGGCAATAACGTACAAATTTTCACTTACCGCATCCAGCCGGTCGGAGCGCAATCGCACCTGACTCAGTGACTCTTCGCCCGTTACGTATAAAACACGGTGGGTCCTGGCTATTTGAGCCGCAACTTGTAACGCAATTGTCGATTTCCCAATTCCTGGCTCACCACCTAATAGGATGGCCGCCCCTAACACAAGTCCTCGCCCAAGCACACGATCGAATTCATCGATACCGGTCGGTAATATGACATCCTCCTTCAGGGTGACCTCACTTATCGGTATCGCAGAATTATTTGAGTGTTTTTTCTTGTGGTCACCGGCAAACTCCCCCTCACAAAGGGAATTCCACTCTCCGCACTCGGAACATTGCCCCGCCCATCGAAAATAAACCGCTCCGCAATTCGAACACGAGTACCGAATCGCGGAGGTTTTAGCCACGCACTAATTCAGGCTGAACGACCAATTCTGTTACCGGCTCACTCTTAGCAATTGGAGGGATTTTAGTCAGCGTGAAATGCACGCCATCTTTGCGTAGGGTTGCTTTGACATCAATATCACCACGAACGTTTTCTTGTAACAGCTTATCCGCCAACCGGTCTTCAAAATGTTCTTGAACAGACCGTCTAAGGGGCCGGGCGCCTTGCCGAGGATTAAATCCTTTGTCAACCAAAAAGTCTTTAACTCGTTTATCAGCCTTTATAACGATATTCTTTTCTTTGAGGCGTTCTTGAACATCGCTAAGCATAATTTCAACGATATGCTTAATATGGTCTTTCGTTAACGGCTTAAATACTACAATATCATCAATACGATTCAAAAACTCAGGTTTAAATTCGCGTCTAAGCTCATCCTGAAGCTTCGACTTCATCCCATCAAATTCGACAGTCTCGGACCTATTCTCATCTACAAACCCAAATGACGTCTCTTTTTCGATAAACTTACTACCTACGTTTGAGGTCATAATCACAATTGTGTTTTTGAAATTGACTGTCTTACCAGTTGAATCAGTCAAACGACCATCATCAAGAATCTGCAAAAGTATATTAATGACGTCGGTCGATGCCTTCTCCAGCTCGTCAAACAAAACAACACAGTAGGGCTTCCGCCTAACGGGCTCAGTTAACTGCCCCCCCTCGTTAAACCCTACATATCCGGGTGGCGAACCGATTAAGCGAGACACTGTATGTTTTTCCATATATTCTGACATGTCCACACGGACCAACGCGTCCCGACTTCCGAACAAATGTTCGGCAAGAGTTTTGGCTAACTCAGATTTCCCTACTCCTGTGGGGCCTAAAAACAAGAAGGATCCTGACGGGCGCTTAGGATCTTTCAAGCCTACCTTGGCTCGTTTTACAGCGCGAACTAACGCCTTAACAGCGTCGTTTTGACCAACAACCCGGGTCTCAAGTTCGGACTCAAGTTTTAATAATTTATCAGACTCCTCTTGAGTCAGCTTTGTAACAGGGATACCAGTACTGCCAGCCACAACTTCAGCTATCGTAGTCGGTGATACAATGCGATTCATTAATTCGACCTGATCCGCAGGAAAGGCAGCCATTTTAGAAATAATATCTTCCTCTTTAGCCTCCAACGCAACAAACCCGGACTTATCTCCCCGACTGTTGGCTGCATCTTTTTCAATCTGAAGTGACTCCCGGTCTTTGGCTAAATTACGAAGTTCTTCAGGAGCCGCTGAAACTCGAAGCATTACACGAGAGGCCGCTTCATCTATTAAGTCAACGGCTTTATCGGGTAAAAAGCGCTCGGTAATGTAACGGCTAGCCAAATGAACAGCCTCTTGTATAGCGTCGTCCGTAATTGTTACATTGTGAAAAATTTCGTACTGCCGCTTTATTCCTCGTAAGATTTGAATGGCTTCCAATTGGGACGGTTCTTCCACCAAAACAGACTGGAACCGGCGTTCAAGAGCGCCGTCTCCTTCAATATGTTTTCGATATTCATCTAAAGTCGTTGCACCGATACATTGAAGCTCCCCGCGAGCCAATGCCGGCTTGAATAAGTTTGCAGCATCTAAGCTACCCTCGGATCCTCCAGTACCAATAATCGTATGCAATTCATCGATAAATAATATTACATTTTTGGCTTTCCGAACTTCTTCCATAACTTTCTTGACACGATCTTCAAACTCACCGCGATATTTCGTACCCGCCACAAGAAGACCTAAATCAAGTGTAACAACCCGCTTTTCGCGAAGCTTCTCAGGCACGTCACCCCGGACAATTTTTTGAGCCAAGCCTTCAACGATTGCTGTCTTGCCGACTCCCGGCTCTCCGGTCAGCACCGGGTTGTTTTTTGTACGGCGACTAATAATTTGGATAATACGTTCAATTTCCTTTTGACGCCCTACAACAGGATCAAGACCGCCCTCAGCAGCTAATGAGGTCAAGTCTCTACCATATAAATCCAAGGTAGGGGTCGACACGGCAGTTTGAGTTTTCGGGGTAGCACCGGGAATTTTATTGCCTAAATTTTTGAACAGTTCGTCTTTGAACGGGCCAACGCCTGCACCTAACTCATTCAAGACTCGTGCGGCGATATTGGTTGGATCCCGAAAGATCGATAAAAATAAGTGCTCTACATTTACGTAATTATGGCCTAACTTGCGAGCTTCATCCCATGCATAGGTCAACACCTGTTTGGCTTGCTGTGTGAAGGGTATATTGCCATAATCTGATGAAAGCCCACCAAACTCCAGCCGCTCTTCAACAGAATTACGGACTTGCTCTGCGCTGAACCCCATATCTGAGAGCACTTTGACTACAACATTATCCCCTTCGCCGATAATGCCGAGTAGTATATGCTCGGTCCCTACATAACTATGATGAAATTTCTTTGCCTCTTCTTGGGCAAGCATAATGGCCTGGATTGCTTTTTCAGTAAATCGTGAAAACATGTACAGAATAATAAACCAGGCCCGTGTTAGACACAAGCAACGGGTTAACGAACCAGGTGCTTACCCTGGGATTTTTTGGATCAAGCCCGACATAATCCGATTGAGGTCGTCGATTACCCCTTGTATTGCAGTAAATCCTCGGTTCAGTAGAGCCATATCAAGGGCTACTTTAGCAACGTCAATGTTAGACGATTCAAGGCGTTGCCCTAAAATTTCACCGTAACCTAAAGCGCCGGCGGGTCCAGGAGTTAATGGTTCTCCGGAGGCAGCGGTGGACATATACGCGGATCCTTCACCAATAACCAGGCCTTGCTTGTTTGAAAACGATGTCAGCGCCAAGCGATACATCGGAACCTGGTCCGGAACCGTCGCATCGCCGGACTTCACGGCTTCATTGTGGGCCTGAAATCCACTTACCAAAACGCCCCCGTCAATAAAACCAATATCTGTCTGCCCATTGGTTTCAATCGGGACCAACTCTCCAGAGATCGGCTCGCCCGCTGTATTTAATTTGTAACCAAATACTTTTCTTCCAAACGAATCAGTCAAATATTTGTTGCCAAAATCGACTTGAAATCGACCCGCGCGTGAATAAACCTTTGACGAGGCGCCGGCAAAATCTTGGGCGGATCGAGAGAGGATAAAGAAACCATCGCCAACAATAGCCGAATCCAACCCAGTCCCGAATCCAATATTTCCTTGACTAAAATCGGTGGTCGTTGAACCTAATGTCATTGAACCAGGAATCGTTTTTGGATTTTGAACATCGGTGCCTGGACTCATCACATCGTTGTACACCGTTGTAAACGATGCGTAGGTATATTTAAAGCCAGGGGTATTAAAGTTATCTGCATTAGAAATGCCAATACGCAGTGCTGTCGTCAAACCACCAATCGAGTTCTGAATATTTTTATATAAATCAAACATGTCACCATTACCTCCAAAAAGGATTAGACTCGAGAGATCGTTTCAAACACGATAAATAATGTATGGATATTTGTCACTACGTTCTATCTTCTGCAGTTCAGATTAGGCCGCTTCCACTACTGAACCATCGGACCGATCAGCACGCTTCATATCCGACTCTGAGGTGATATCCTCAAGAATAGACGATTCGTTTCGCAGCCTCTCTAAAATAGTTACTAACTGTTTTCGACGAAGCGCCAACGTCTTGTTAGACGGCATGTTCTCAGATACCGCATTAATTTTCAAAAACTCCTCTTTAATGATCGAAAACATCCCTTTATTGATCTGATCTTTCATCTCATTAAATTCAGTTTTTGGAAGAGGAAACCCCAGCTTCCGAAGTCCTTTGAGGGCTTTTTTTAATTTAGCACGCACAAGGTCAAAGGCTGGCCCTGACAAATCAGGCAAGGCCGCTCGTTCTTCTAAAGATTCACGAATTAAATCCGACAATTTTACTCGGGCCAATGCCTCACCCTCCTTTTCAATGTCGGACAGTTCGACGTCTGTAAGCCCAGCTTTTTTTAACTTCCCGCGTAATCTCGCAATTCGAAACCGAGATTCAATCGCTCCGACTATGTCGGTACGAACTGATCGTTGAATGATTAATTTACGGTATTGGTCCGTTAAAATGCCAGGATCAAGTTCGAGTTCAATCGGTGATGCCGACTGCCGTTTTCGAGAATCGGTATCCATCGACCCCTTCGACGGTTCAGGAGGCGAGAAATAATTCAGCCCCAAATTCTCCATTTTTTTTCCCAGAGTTTTCATATAGTTTCCGGCATCAAACTTAATGACCGAGGCGAGTTCGTTAAATTTATTAAATTCGGCCACCAGTTCTCGAAATGAGGCGCCACTTGCTTTTGCCTGAATCAATTTGTTATCCAATTCATCGGCAATAAAGGATGTCATCTCGTTTTTGGCTGTTTCTTTGACTTCTTTAGCGTCGGCCTCATCCGCCAAGACCCCCGATGCCAATCCCATTTCCTCCAACGCCTTATACTGCTTGCTACATGCCATCAATTCCGAGGTCATTTTGGGGCCGTAGGCCAATGCAAATTGGATAAATCCTTTTTTAACTCGATCTCGAAAATCTTTTTGTACGAAGGCCGACACACGATTCTGCATGTCGGAAATTTTCTTATTGGATAGGCCAAATGTCTGCAATCGCTCCCGAAGTTCAGAAACCGATTTCTTTTTGGTCGGGGTTTGTAATATGAGATCCTCAGAATACGCGGAAATAAATTGCCGCATCGTTTCATTTAAACGTCCTCCCTGGTCAGAAGACTGAGATTTGAAAAGTGATTCTGGTGCAGTGTTTGCCGACTGATTAGCCGTCGCGTTTCTAGCCAATCGGCGTTCGGTATTTTCTATTACAGTCTCATCTCCAGCAAATCGCTCATGCACATCAACCGACGATGTGCTATTGGTCGATTTTTTAATCTCCGATTGATTGTGTACTGTCGCGGAGGTGGAAAGGACCACCGAATCGGATGTTTTTTCTTTGTTTTCTGAGCCAAATAACTGATCAATTTCGTGGCTAAATGATGAATCGATTTGACTTTGAAATTGCATGTGATCTCGATACACTTTCGACTCGGCCAATTTCTCAGCAAAATTTTCTAGTAAATCTTTAGGCTCAACCGATTGGACGGCAACATTAACCGCAATGGCGCCAGATTTAGTAATATTTTGAGACTGATTTTGGCCTCCCTTACCGCCCCCACCTTTACCCCGCTTCAACGAGTCCTTCGCAAGTTTATCAAGGGACATTTTGTCCGATCGATTCGACCGATCTGTCGATTGATTTTCAGAACTTCTGCCGCCATTAACGTTATTTGCACCTAACATAATTCACCACCTTTACGCATGTTCACCACGAACTTTATCGGGATCTACTAACCGAATGCCGATTTCAAGCAGTTTCTCCTCCTCGGCACTAATTTTCGATAGTTTCTCTAATTGTTGCCTCCGTTTGGACAATCGTCGTTCGGCTCGGGTCACATATCCGGAAAGCTTCCTAATTTTCTGCCCGACCTCAAAAATATTAATTTGAGGATCAAAGTCCGTCAGATCCCCAACTGATTCATCACTATCCATTTAGCATCCTAAAATAGTAATCATACTGGTACATTAAGTCGCTGTGTTCGCGCTCAAATTCATCTTTGATTCGCTGCACCTGACGAACTTGTTCTTCCGCGATACGGGACGCCGACCAGTATCCCTTTTTTCCTAAGGCCTCCATTTGGGCCATTAACTGTCTCCGAACTTCATTGAACATCCGGAGACTTTTTTTTGCTTTTTTCCCAGAACCGTAAACAATCTCAGTTAACTCAGAGCTATAAATATTCTCCTCCATTAAATGAACATTCTCAGCGACCGCATCTTCCAAGGCCTTACTTTTTAAGTCGGACATTTCTTGAGGCGTCACGCCTAGCGATCCCAACAGTCGAACGAGCATCCCCACCTTAAACTCGGCATATTTACCCACAAAAAAATTGGACGACCTTGACTGCACGACGCTTTGCATCAACGCTTGCTTCAACTGACCCAGCCGACCGGATAAATCAATTTTGTAGCCAACCGACTGAAGGGATTCCACATGGCGATTTGTCAGATCAACTGCAGTGGGAATGGATAGCTCCTGGGACGACGCCAATTCAAACTCGCCTTTTTTGTTTTGCTCCCAACGAAACGATCGGATAGTTACCGAATCCCCAAACCCCGGTTTCGCGCCCAAACCAGAACTCGGTGTGGATCCTTTAACTGCAACGACTCGCGTTTGCTCCTCCACGACATCCCGCTCCCCGGAATCCTGCCGGGTAACGGTTTTTGCAATCCGCTTATCCCGGATATCATTTTGAAGTTTTTTGTAATATTCGCTACCCAACACCTGAGATGTTTGGTCCGATTCCTGAGCGCTAATTTGTTGTGCCATGACGTGCCACCCGAGTGACTAATCTTGCGAACTTCGGCGGCGACGAGCACGCTCTTCGGCCCGTTCACGTTCACGATTTTGCTGTGCTGAGCGATTTGCTTCAGCCTCCTGACGCAATATTGCTTCACGAGACTCCTGAATCCGTTTCTGCTCTAACTTCCGTTCTTCGACCATGCGTTCAATTTCCTTAAGAACTCGGGTTATTTCCGATATCTCATACTCATCCTTCGCTTCTTCATATTCGGACACCTTCTTTTTATGTCCCTCGCGCTGGGACGCATTGATGGCGTTACGACCAAACATGGCATAAGCAACGGTGTTAACGACCCGATTTTGTAACCCGTCAGATATCTTTTTCCACATATCCGAATCAAAAAAGGTTGTGTCATATAAAGTATCAACGGTCAGCTTATAGTTTGGGGCCCCCTCAGTAATCATCGCAACCGTATCTGCCGAACCGGAATTATCCACAAGCATTCGGAATACTTGCCCACCCTCATGTTTAACATCCGGCCCAAACGTTCCGACAACGGGCTCGAGCAAAGCCATAAGTATCCGTATTTGGTCCTTAAATGCAATGGCATCGTCCGCATTATTAAACGTGAGCTTAACGGGCCCCGTTTGAGTAATCCATTCTCCTGCCTTATTCAGTTCACGCCAGGATCCATCATTAGACACCGGCATCACCGCATGTATGCCACTCATCGACAGTAGCGGTTTCCCATCGGACGACGTGGATTGATCCAATCCGGTCATAGCGGAGTGCATATTAAACAAAGTATTGTAGACAATTTGTGCGTTTTTAACCTGGTCATACGGAGTTTCCGCCGCTTTTAACATATCCAAAAGTTCAGGTAAAGTCCGCAATTTACCGTCAGATGAAGCGACTCGTATATTCGATCGCTTGACGCCAAATATTAATGCCTGGTCTTGGATGTCAAGGCTAAAGGCACCAACCGAGGCTTGCCGCAACACATCTCGAACCCGAGCCTTCTCTCCGGACGAGAAGCCAACCTGCAACTCAAAATCAGATTTCGAGGGATCAAATTTGTCAGTGAGGTGTCCCGATACGTCCAAATACCCACAACTTTGTAATTCACGAAATTGAGATTCCCCTAATTTCTCGTCACCTCCACCCACTAAGGCTGGCGTTAATTTATTATTTCCAGCAAATTTTTTAAATACATAATTCTGCAACGAATGATTCACGTAACTGCTAATCATTTGCTCTTTAAACCCAAAGGTGTCCCCACCTTTATTGATCCCCGACTTTGCCTCAATTGAATCCGCCCAGTTTCCCCAGTCCTTCATTGTCTGCATTAGTGGCGCGAACGACGCCAACAACCCAAAGGGGAGCACTTCTGCTTCATTTAATCCCTTTCCAACGCGCTGCCACCAATCATCGACATGTTTAACCATTTGCTCATTTCGGGCCGCATTGGTTTCTACAAAATCACCCGGAGTTTTACCTAAGGACTTTGCCAGTTCGTCGCTCACCGGTGCGTTGGATGCTTTACCGATAATTTCTCGTAACACGTCATCAACACGAGTGGATGCCTCCCACAACCGATTCACAAATGCAAACGTCGTTGCTTGATCCCAGGTTTTCCATAATTGCGAACTCACGATCGTGTGGAAATTGGCGGAAATGTCGAATGTTTTGAACTTATTGTCTTGGAACGGGTCAGAAACCCCTTCCCAATTTAATCCGAAATGGGCATTGCCATAGGGATTTTTGATCAATTTGAGTTGATCCTGGGACAATTTTCGAAAATCGGTGGCGGAGATGGAATCCACCCCGTCGTTAATTATCTGCCAAAAGTGGGGGTCTAATTTTTCCAAAATATTCCGGGGTGTCATCGACTGTTTATGCAAAGCACTAAAAAATTGACTTTTCTGGAAGGTCTCAAACGATGTGGAATCCCCTTCTTTAAAGGGGTTAGATCCCATTCCATGAAACAGATTTAAGTTATGTGGGGACGTCGATTGGTCCGCTGGATCTTGCCCAACCAGCTCATAAAATCGTTGAGAATAGACCTGTTCCTCTATGGATTCTTTAGATCCAGAAGGGTCGTATTGGGGTTTTAAAACCGACGGTAAATACACATAATCGGAATCTTTAACCCGCTCGTAGTTAAACGTATCGTTAATTTGATCTGCGTTGGCTAATATATTTTGAGGAAGCAGACTGAGGCCTTCGTATATTTTTGAAATTTGCCGCTGCCCCATGACCTGGCGGGCAATTCGCTCAGCCGCCGAGGACACATCGTCTACAGATCGGGCATCTCCTGCCAAACGTCGATAGTTTTTTTCGATAGCCGCTCCAATTTGATCGGCTGTTTTTTCAAAACTTTCCCCAGTGGGCAACCCATAAAAACTGTGTACGTCGTCCGCCTCGATACGTTTTTGAGCGCGGGGGTCTACTCGGGGAGGAAGAAACGTCGGTTTAATTTTATCGCGAAACGGATCGATATCATACATGAATTAACCTCCACGTTACTGCAGACCCCACAGCTTTTTCTCGTTAGCCAGTCCTAATTTTGAAAGACCGCTCATCGAGTCCTTAACCGTACTCAGAGTTTCCATGTAAATTTGAATCGCGAGCAACCCCCCGGTCGATTCTAACGATGCTTCCTGACCCGTTTGCAATCGAACCGTGCCGTTATTGACTAGCGAACTTTGCACGCGGGACATCTCGTCGTAAAAATCACGCTGGGAGCGATACTCTCCATAGGGGAAGTCATAGATGGATATCACTTTTGATCGGTTAACCATGGCCACTAACGGCCGACCTGCTAACGCGCCACTTTGGATTACATCATCAGCCATTATATGACCCCCTTAATATTCGACAAGGCATCATTTTGAGCCTTCAAACCACCTTTTCCAAGGCCATCAACCGCGTCTTTTGCGCCTTCCAAAACGGACATATACTGTTGCAGCGCCAACAAATCGCCCGGTCGCTCGAGATCCCATTGCTTCCCGTTCACTTCAATGGGGTCGCCCGACACCACGGCGCTCTGGATTCGGGATAACTCCGCAAAAAATCCCTGCTCGTAAATAAAATTTGCGAAGGGAAAGTCATACCGTGTGGAGTGAACATTCCCTGCGCCCTTAATTGCCAGGGAGCCCTGTTGAAGCGTAACGTTTAAATCCATCGACGTCATAATTCACCTCTACCTTTTGAGTTTGATCCATTCGATTCATATCGAGATCTGAATCCAAGCGATCCACCCACTGTAACTGACAGATGCAAAAAAAAAGCCCGCTATGACTATCATAGCGGGCTACAACACTAAGACCCTGCGGTTTGCTTAACAGCGGCCGCCGCTGTTTTAACAGCCTTGGATACGTTATTAGGAATACCTTGCTTAACTTGGTACATTGTTTCTGCTTCAGTAATTTGTAGCTGAGACTGAACCATGACACCTAGCGAGGTACCTGAGCCTGAGTCGGCTGCAATAGTATTGCGGATGCTCTCCATTGAGGTAGTATACGTATCTCCCGCATCTTTCGCTGCAGTTGTACGATCGTTTGCATAATCTAAATTTACATCAGCCATTTTGAGGGGCTCCTTTCATTCTTCGGACGGTTGTGATCTAGAGAATCGGATATATCAAAAAGAATATTGTATCGAATATTTCGCATGTTTCTGAATGGCCAATGCTGACGACTGCATCCGTAGTATGCCCGTCAAATATGGTTAATCCATTATTCAGAACTACAGCCAATACTAACGATATCAAGATTCCCGGCACGTTTTGTGCTGACCCGTATTTTCCACGATTTTAAAATTATAAAACATCGATATTTTTAAATTTAAAACAGCTCAAAAAAACGAATATCCTTCTGAAGCATATGAGAACGATCAAATTCACTAAATTACACGGACTTGGAAACGATTTTGTACTGATAGACGGCGTTTCAAACTCAGTAGACCTTGAGACTATCCGGTCACTGGCGCCGGAATGGTGCCATCGCCACTTCGGCATCGGCGCTGATGGCATAATCGTAGTGGAATCGTCAGCAACCAATAATCTAAAAATGACCATAATCAATTCCGATGGATCCGAACCGCAAATGTGCGGAAACGGAATTCGATGCCTTGCAAAGTTCGTAATGGATGAGAACTTAGTCAGTCAAACCACCTTTACAGTGGAGACATTGGCCGGGACAATTGTCCCGACAATTTCAGAGGGCCCAGATTCGACACTAGTGAAGGTAGACATGGGAGAGCCTCGACTTTTGAATCACCAAATCCCCATTCAGGGACCCGAGAATCAGCAAAGCATTTTAAGAGAAATCATCGTTAACGGTCACAAGTTTAACGGAACGGCTGTTTCGATGGGCAACCCGCATTTTGTTATTTTTTCAGAAAACCCTGCCCTGATTAACTTAGGAGCAATCGGCCCATTAATCGAATCTGCACCGGAATTTCCCGAGCGTACCAACACTGAATTTGTCGCGATTAAATCACGGGATTCCGCCGTAATGCGGGTGTGGGAACGCGGGGCGGGAGAAACACTAGCCTGTGGTACCGGGGCATGTGCCGTATTAGTCGCAGGGGTCATTACGGGGCAACTTGACCGAAAGGCAACCATTCACCTACCTGGAGGTCCATTAATTATTGAATGGGACATCCCCACGAACCATGTCATGATGACGGGTCCAGCTAAAACCGTTTATTCCGGAGTAATCCACTACTAAAATCTGCCCTAAATATTCATACCCTACAAAATCAAGGAGTTCACTAATGCAGTTATCAGAGCGAGTAAAAAAAATCCCACCCTACCTGTTTGCTCAGATCGACAAAAAGAAGGCGGAAGCTCGGGCAAAGGGAATCGATATCATTGACCTGGGAATTGGAGATCCTGACTTACCAACACCGGATTTTATTATCGACGAGATGGCTCGCTCGATTCGGAAACCTGAAAATCACAATTATCCCCCTTACGAAGGGACTCTCGCGTTTCGTACGGCCGTCAGTGAATGGTTTAGGACACGATTTGGGGTAACACTTGATCCATCCAGCGAAGTGATCTCCTTGATCGGATCGAAAGAGGGCATCGCGCATTCATTTCTCGCATTCCTTGACCCAGGAGATATCGCTCTATTACCCGATCCAGGATACCCAGCCTACCATGTTAACGCGCTGATCGCTGGGGCGATTCCCTATTCTGTCCCGGCCACCGCGGAAACGAACTACGAGCCTGAACTTGATAAAATTCCATCGGACATATTATCGAAAGCCAAAATCCTATTTCTTAATTACCCCAGTAACCCAACCGGAGCCATTGCGAGCGATGCCTTTTACGAACGGGCGATTGCATTTGCAAAAACGCACAATATCCTGATTTGTATGGACCTCGCATATTCGGAGGTCTATTTTGAGGGTCAGCGTCCCCGCAGCATCTTGGAATTTCCAGGGGGAAAAGATGTGGCAATCGAATTTCATACCCTATCCAAAACGTTCAATATGACCGGTTGGCGGATTGGAATGGCGGTTGGAAATACAGAAGCTCCGGAATTTTTAAAGCAATTCAGGAAGCGGTTATCCCCGCACTCAGACATCCGAACGACTTTATCGAAAAACAAAATAGAATTTACCAACACCGCCGCGACATTATTGTGGATGGCCTCAATGAACTTGGATGGAACCTCGCTAAGCCTAAGGCGACATTTTACATTTGGGCCCCCGTACCCCAAGGCAAAACATCTGAACAGTTCACAATCGACTTGCTTGAACAAACCGGAATCCTGGTCGTTCCAGGAAGTGGGTATGGTAAGTTCGGGGAAGGCTTTTTCCGCATCTCCATTACAACCACAGAAGCCCGTCTATCGGAAGCCATTCAACGACTTAAACACCACATGATCCGATATCGCTAATGCGCTATTTCGTCGTCGGATATTTTGGTTATAAAAATACCGGCGACGACGATTTACTCCGTCAAACTCTAACATTGCTCTTAAGTGTCGACTCAGACGCCCAAATAACTATTGGAATGGGCCCAAACAATCCGATCAAGGAATCAAAGACTTTCAAATTCATCGACCGATTTTCTGTAAGTCAACTCATCAAAAGTATTCAAGCGTGCGACATTGTGATATTCGGGGGAGGTAGTTTATTTCAAGACCACACGTCGCTAAAAAGCCTAATTTATTACACAGCCATTATCGCGCTCTCACGGTTTCATCGACGAAAAATTGTATTGTTGGGCCATGGATTCTCGCCCCCACGCACCCGTATCGGCCATCTAATGCTCCAGTATTGTATTAATTCGGCAACCGCCGTCACCTGCCGAGACCTCGAATCGACGCAACTCGCAACCCGAATATCACGAAATTTGCACCTTCATACCGCCTCAGATCTCGCGATATATAGCCGAACTGTATCAATACATTCCCATTATTCCGATCGAATCGCCGTATCAGCGCGACCCTACCACTCCATAACACTTGCACCGTTAGCACATGCGATTTCCACCTATAAAACCCGAATGATTGGGATCAGCTTACAGGAACCCGACGATCGAATCGCCACGTCGGCGTTAGGATTGCCAACCGAGCAAATAACGTCACTAAACCACTCGTTTCCACACCTTCCTCTGGGATGGACACCCCCCAAAATGGTTGTAGCCATGAGATATCATGCCTGCATTTGGGCCGCTTTAAATGGGATTCCATTCATCGCTATCGCCTATGACGCCAAAGTTGCCGCCATTGCAACCGAACTGGGCCAACTTTGCGTTGATTTACGATTTACTCAACCAATTGAATCGATCTCGAATGGAATTATCGAACTCGACGACAATATTGAGCATTATCGCCAGTCCTTGATGAAATCAATGCCAAAGTTACAGGATCGTTCCAAACTACACGCCTCAATTTTAACGCCTTGCATCACCTGAACTATATCGATAGAATTGCCAGCTCACCATGAAAATAACAAACCCAAAAAAACTCACTCTTTACGTCCTCCTTTCACTTGTTTTAGGAATCGCGTTCGGTATCTTTTTCCCGTCCGCAGCAGTGAACCTCAAAGTACTTGGCGACATTTTCATCCGGTTAATAAAAATGGTGATCATTCCAATTGTATTTTGCACCATATCAATTGGTATTGGCACAATGGAAAGCATGAAGAAATTGAGCCGAATCGGTGGCAAAGCGTTCATATATTTCGAAATCATGACAACTTTGGCCATGGCGATCGGTATCGTGGTAGTTCATTTCGTCGGCCCAGGAAAAAATTTCCACATATCTAGTATTGAAAATGTCGATATCTCAAAATATACATCACAAGTTAAGCACGAAACATTTTCTGATTTTTTAATTGGAATGGTTCCTGACAACGCGCTCGGGGCCCTAGCATCTGGCGACATGCTGCCGGTACTCGTTTTTGCTATTCTGTTTGGACTCGCTTTGGCTCAAGTAGGCTCAAAAGCAAATCAAGTTGTATCCGCATTAAATCAATTTAATAAAGTATTTTTTACAATAGTCGGAATCATCATGCGCTTATCCCCAATCGCAGTGTTTGGTTCAATGGCGTATACGGTCGGAAAATTCGGGGTTCAGTCGATACTTCCCCTAGCCAAGTTAGCGGCGTGTGGTTACATGACGATGATCCTGTTTGTTGTTTTAGTACTAGGGTCGGTCGCCAGATTTTACGGATTTAGCATTTTAAAGATTATTAAGTACATCAAAGATGAAATCTTTGTTGTTATTGGCACATCGAGTTCAGAAACTGTGCTGCCAACATTGATGGACAAATTAGAATCGGCCGGATGTTCGAAATCAGCCGTCGGTTTAATCGTGCCAACGGGATACTCATTTAACCTCGACGGCACATCAATATATCTTGCAATGTCAGTAGTGTTTATTGCGCAGGTATACCACGTCCATTTAACATGGGAATTACTTCTGATGGTTCTGGGGATAATGATGCTAACATCAAAGGGGGCAGCCGCAGTACCTGGATCTGGGTTTATTACCTTAGCGGCAACATTAAGCTCGTTACCTGGTCAGCCCATTCCCGTTCAGGGAATCGCCATCTTACTCGGAATCGATCGATTTATGTCGGAAGCAAGATCGGTGACCAACCTAATCGGGAATACCGTTGCTACGTTGGTCATATCCAAAATCGAAGGTGAATATTCCTCATCTCAACTTTTAGACCACTGAGGCCCTCACGTCTGTTCCTGAATTCCGTCCATTAAATATTTAGTCAGTTCATACAAAAGTTTTCCACGAACAGAATGAGTCCTATAATAAAGGATATGAGGTTCACGGAAATATTAGACGATCATCATCATTTAATAACAGGGGGATTGATCATCTCTATCATGATATTCACGACGACGGATTACCACTCTTTTTAGATTATAGAGATCTGCAAGATGGCGGCGCACTCAGCAAGTTGTTTCAACATATTCAACCTACCGAAATCACCAATTTAGCCACCCAAATTCATGTGAGTGTTAGTTTTGAAACACCTGAATATACAGGAGACGTCACCGGAATCGGAACGACGCCTTTGCTAGATGCGATCTTAAATCAGTGCCCCAGGGCTCGCTTTTATCAGGCATCGTCGTCCGAATTATATGAAAAGGTTGTCGAACTTCCTCAAACCGAAAAACCCCCTTCTTATCCGAGAAGTCCCTATGCCGTTGCGAAAGCATATTCCTATTGGATAACCGTAAACTATCGAGAAAGTTACAACCTATTTGCCCGCAATGGTATTTTATTTAATCACGAAAGTCCTCGACGGGGCCGAAGATTTGTAACCAAAAAAATAATCGAAGGGTTAGTTAAGTATAAACGAGGATTGACCTCCACCGTGTATCTGGGGAATTCAGACGCCAAGCAAGACTGGGGAGTTGCTGGTGATTACGTAGAGGCCATGTGGCTGATGCTCCAACAACCGATTGCCGATGATTATGTCATCGCGACTGGGAAAACCTACTCCGCACGTGAATTTGTTGAAAAAACACTGCAATATCTTGAGATCAATACAATATCCAATGGGCGGCCAGCCAATCAATAAAAGTATACCGACCAATCCAACGAAAAGACCCTTGTCGCAATCGATGCAAAATATTACCGCCCAGCGGAGGTCGATCTTTTGATTGGCGACGCATCCAAAGCAAACGCGACTTTAGGATGGGAACCAAAAATCGATTGACGCAGCGGCATTACGGCAACCTATGCAGATTTTTTAACATCTGCCTCGAGATTATAACCGACCAGCGACGCCATCCACTGGATTTCTACTATTGGGTTCAATCACTCCGGAGGATCAGTTATGGGGAGTTTTGGAATTAAGTATATCGCGGAGTCGGTTAATACGTTCCTGACGTGCCATGACTTTGGACAATAGGTCTCGTTCCAAAGCCAGGGTATCGCGAGTGTAAAGGCCGATTTCTGATGTCGTGGCTTGTTGAATATTCCGATATTTTCTCGCCATTTCGTGCTGCGCAAATGGAAAGCCAATTAACCCTTTTATTTTAGAAACACTTTTTCTATCGCTCGATTCCCATGCTTGCGCAAATATACGGCGGGACGAAACGTTAGACGACGGATTCCATGCCACGGCAGTACCATCATTTCGACCTGAAGGAACAAGGTAGTCCCCAGCCAATACCCGGCCAATAACTTTGATGGGAACTTGTCCTGTAAACGCTACAGGAACGCTTTTGCTCACGGATTCAGGATCCCAATTTCCAAGAATCACAGGGGCGGTGCTAATAACCATTAACCGGGACGACTGATCGCCACCTTTTCTAGAGACGGCGCCGTGGTCTACAAAAACGACGTCTCCAGGCTCGAGGGTCTCACGACTATCTTTTTTAACTATATACTCTGAATAGTCTGCCTCAGGTGAGGCAAATTGGACACCACCCGATCCATCGGGTTCAATGGCACCCACAACAGTTGGAGAATAGGTCGGATAGTTTGCCGGATCATTTGCCATGACAGTGTTCTTAAAGATAAACGAGATAAAATTAGCATCAGATGCGGTACCCTGATTCTTTATTGCCAGGGCATAGGTAGCGTTTTTCGACGCTTCCACTATCATTAAATTGTTCGACCGAGCGTGGCTGCTGGAGAGTGAAATCTGATTACCCGATACATGCAATGCCGCCTGAGGAATCGTCGTGCCAATACCAATACCGCCTTGAGGTGTACTCCCGGTATACGGAGAAATCGCCATCGTAAAGACAGTGTTAACTTTTGAAAATGGGGCAACATTATCGATGCTTCCGAGATTCCATTTTGCCGCCGCGGCATTCAGGTAAGTTTCGCCAACAGCCAATCGGAATTCGCTGCCGACCACATTGTTCGACAGTTTGTTATAACGTGCCGCATACATTGGATCCTTGTTATCACTATCCATATTAGATATTAAGGAATACCCGCCCGAAAAATATAACTTACTCCCGACGCCATCTTGATCACTGGCAAATTCCGAGCCCGTAACGATGCCAACCCGAACATCCCCAGACACAGATAAGGCCGTCACCGTATCCATTGTCGGCACAACACTCATGGTGTGGCCAATTAACAATGTCCCCGCCCACGGTGAAAACTCATAGTTCGACGTAACACCCTTATAGCCATTGACGATGGTCAAGCCGTAATTTGGACCTGTTGTTCCATAATAGTTGGATGAGACTGTTATTTGGAACGGAAGTTGCGATCGAGACGCCCTCAAAATGGCGGTTGCTTGGCTATATTTTATGCCATTCACGACGCCGACAAACGGATCAATAGTTGCAGCCAAAACATTCGTTGTTGCCAAGTAGGGAGCGGTGGGGACAAATCCAATTGCTAAGTTAGTCAATGCAGAACAAAGAGACCTGACCTCGTCGGAGGTGATATCTTTAATGACAAAAAACGCATTAGGATCAATATATGTATGCTTCAATTGGATCGGATCCTGAACTGACAGGGTCAGCTGAGTGCGTGTAGTAGAATTATAACTGGTCACAAATCGAATCATATCCCCAGTTGCGAGTTTGCTACCTGTCGGTGACATGGCGGCAACTACTAACTGTGTCGAATCACCAATGGCATTCATCGTACCAATCGCCACTTGCCCCCCTTTAAATAGGGCCGAATATTTATACCCATTTTTGGATCCACCCACGAATGTCGGGTCTGATGCGTTTAATCCTGTTAGGTCAATATTCAAGCCATTAAAGGAGTAGTTTGTACTATTAAGGCCCGCCAAGGATGACGCCGTGGCAAGCCTCAAAGAGTATCCCGACAAATTACGGGTGGCTTCATACCCGATGTTCATCGCAATCGATTGAAGAGTTTTGGGGGTCTTTTCCCTGAGCGTCGCCGCGATACGTACTGCGGTTTTTTGATCTGAAGTAACATTGACAAGGGTGGAAGTTAATAAACTCGATACTAGATTACCGGTCGGGTTACCAAATATTCTTACCGATCCTGACACTGTCATCGGCATTAACGGCGACACGCCACCGATCCCAACTCCGGTTCCATCGACTAAAAATCTCGAGTCATTTCGCCCCGTCAATTTAACCATTACATCGGAGTTAGACGCCCCGATAGTCACCAATCCTTTGGCGTTGGCGGTGCTAATCGCCACCGATCGACTGGTTAACACCATCCCAATTCCAAGATCAGAATATAACGACAGGGACGCCGTCGAGATTAAATTCGACGTAACAGGTGTCGACCCAGGAGCAACGCTAATCCCAGTGAACAGGTACCGATTGTTTGAGGCAACAAGTAACCCCGCACTTCGGGTCGACACAGCGCTGTTATATTTTGTGTAATTGTAAGTGGACGGTATATTGTTAGCCGTCCCTACCAAATAAATACTTCTAACCATAAACCCAGCCGACACATTTGAAGTTCCAATCCCCGCTCGTCCCATTTCATTAACGATTAATACCTCACTCGACGATTGGTTCGACGTCGCAATCCGTACTATCGGCGTGGTGCTCAAGCTGTCCGGTCGAATCGCGTCCAAAGCATATGTCAACTCCGTTCCGAACCCGACCATTCCATTCGCGTTGATCCCAAAGGTACTAGCATTACCCGATACAATCGTCGTCCGAGTCGTACCGTCACCGACAATATGCAATTTAGCCATTGGATTGGCTGTGCCAACTCCAACAGTTGCAGTAGCAATTTCAAGCAACGAGGTGCCTAAGGTATTTTTTACAGACAATAACCCACCAGAATTCGCCAATCCCTTCACGGCCAAACGTGATGTGGTTACGGACACCTCTCCAATCGCGACATAGTTATAAATCGGAATCCCAATATTTTGTTCGAACTGAGTGTTGCTTCGAACGGTCAACACCTTAGCAATGGGATTACTTCCGCCAACTTCAACGAGCAAAGTATTAAAGGTGCCGCGTTGATCAGATAAATTATCCGCATTTTTTATGTAATCAAATTTATCAGATAGATGAAGTAGTGCATTGGGAGACGGGGTTGTACTGTACGAGGCCCCATAATTTTTCAAGAAAATTCCAACCGTACCATTAGTGTCGTGATTTTTGTCGGCCAAAAATACCGCAGCATACCGATTGCCCGTTATTGAATGATCCAAATCCGTGGGCAATTCCGTTGAGCTATCGACGAGGACGCGTGACACATCGACGTACAGACCATAAGCCAGATCTCGTTCGACTGGGGACGTACTTTTTCGGTATAATCCCAACCCTCTCATGCTGATATTTGAACCAATGAACACGTTGGTAGACGGTGTAATTCGGCGATCAAATGTCATATTTATACTGGCTGCATTAAGCGACTTTAATGACTCGGCCGAAACTTGAACGAGTGACCTCAAGGTATTTGTCGTTACGGAGGTATTTGACGAATAATTAGCACTGACGGCAAAAAATGATCCCACTGAATTAGTGGTCACCGCCACCCCTGTCTGCGTGCTGCTTAAACTACCAGACGAGTCATACTGAGGAACATTATATGGCGATCCACTCATAATGGCTTTGGATAGATTAGCCGTTATGGTGCTGCCATTCGAATATGAATATCGGTATATCAATTCGTTGTCATTATTTGTTGAGTCAACAAATAAAAGGCCTATATCTTTAAGTACTTTATTCGATGTCGGCTTCAGCAAAATTGCCTTTGGAGTCGCCGAATAAAAATTAACCGTCGTCGCTTTGAATGAGGCCGTTGAAACGTTTAACACCAGGGAATTTGCAATTCCAGATAATTTTGAAACGTTAATATTTCCAGACGTCAGTGTCACGTTTCCAGTCACCCGAGCGGTTCCAAAGGATAAAATTTTTGCCGGCATCACCGTTCCGTTGACATTGGACGACGCAAATTTACCCACCCACCCGGAAATGTAAGTCGAATTCAAGGTGGTGTTTATATTTGAGGTCAGGTTGACGGTTACCGCTGAAAATGAACCGACATTCAAGCTTTGAGTGGCGATTAACGAGGGGAGAAGACCAACGGAGGCCAGTGATAATGTCCCATTAACGCTGACGACGCCACTTCCGGTACCCAGTATTATATTTGCCGTGATCGAGTCAAGCTCAAACGATGAGTTGGCTAGAATCAATCGAGTGCCAAGAAGGTCTCCTGAAACAGTCAACGTACTGGCCGGCGTCTGAGTCCCCACCCCAACCGATCCCCCCATGAATAGTGCCGAATATGTCTTGCTGTTACTTGTCGGGGCGACATACACACCCACCGCGGTATTACTAGGTGCCAAGTTTAACCCACTTAATTTAACCGACATTCCCAGCGC
>RHAI01000030.1 GCA_010028705.1 bacterium | reverse complement strand
AACCCCTGATCTTCACACCATTTTGCTGCGTTAATGAAGCTTTCGGTATTTTTTCCAAATATTTGCGCAATAATCGGTTGTTCCGATGGATCGTACGCTAATTTTGATATGATCCTCTGAGCCCCGTAGTTCAAACCATCCGCTGACGTAAATTCGGTGTATGTGATCAGGGCAGGATTGATAATTTTACAGAGTTGACGAAATGCCGAATCCGAATAACCTTCCATCGGCGCCAATCCAATAATTGGCTTGGGAAATTGATCCCAAAACTCTTTGTGCATTAAACAACCGTCGATTGATTAATGTGATTTTGAACGAGTGCAACGATGCTGTCGACGTCAAACCCACAAAGCTGACGTTGGGTCGATAGCTTTCCATGTTCGACGTATTCATCGGGGACTGCGATGGACCGCCAACGGTAAGCGTTTTCAGGGCGAAGTGTAGCGATAATATGGCTAAATACGCCGCCAATACGACACCCTTCCTCAACAACGACGACTAGGTTGGCTTGGCAGGAGAGTCGTGCCACCAACTCTTCATCAAACGGCTTAATAAACCTCAGATTTATAACCGACACGGACTGCCCACGGTCTGACAGAATTTGGGACGCGCGAAAACACGGCCATGCCATAGATCCAACGCCAATGAGTAATACATCGGGAGAGGGACCGGCGTCGCGCATTATTTCAGCCGTTGATTTTTCAATTGGAGACGAAATCGTGCCATCCTCCGGAGGAACAGCTTCTTTTGAATACCGATACGCCACCGCCTCAGGCTGACGAATGGACCATTGCATCATTTGCCGCAGTTCGGTCCCATCTTTTGGAGCCAACAGTGTGATATGGGGAATCATTAATAAATACGCAAAATCAAACACGCCATGATGTGTAGGGCCATCCTCTCCGACAAGTCCGGCGCGATCTAGTGCGAAGGTTACGGGCAATTTTTGGATACACACATCGTGAATTACCTGATCAAACCCACGTTGAAGGAAGGTAGAATAAATGGCAAGTATTGGCCGAATTCCGTCCCGAGCCAACCCCGCGGCAAATGTCACGGCATGTTCCTCAGCGATTCCGACATCAAAAAATTGATCGGGGTACTTTTTAGCGAAATTAGACAAGCCACTACCCGTAGTCATGGCTGGGGTGATCACGACAACGTCACGGTGTTTTTCCGCAATGGCACAGGCCTCGTCACCAAATATCGACGTGAAAGTTACTGGCTTTGGAGCGGGGGAGCCATTGGACTGCTTTTGAGGGGCCACCCCGTGATAATTTACAGGATCAGCCTCGGCTTCGGGCAACCCTTTACCCTTAGACGTGATGACATGCAGCAATATCGGTCCCGGGTACGTTTTAGCGTAGCGTAGGGCGCCCATTACCATCGGCAAATTATGCCCATCAAGGGGGCCGAGATATTTAAACCCAAATTCTTCGAAAATAACGCCTACTTTTTCGTCTAAAATAAGCCCTCGAAGGCGTTCAACTGTCTTTTCTATTTTTCGCGTCAACGGCACCCCGATGGATGGGATCCGACTAAACACCTGCTCAAATTTTCGCTTGGCAGTGTTGTAGGTCGACGACGTTCGGATTTTTGTCATGTAATCCGCCATATTCCCAACGGGATGAGAAATCGACATGTCGTTATCGTTTAAAACGCAAATAAAATTAGACTTCAGTTTCTCAATATTATTTAATGCTTCAAATGCCATCCCGCCGGATAATGATGCATCCCCAAACACTGAGATAACGCTATAATCTTCTCCTTTGATATCTCGGGCGTGCGCCATTCCTAACGCAGCAGAAATTGACGTTGATGCGTGTCCAGCACCAAATGCGTCGTGATCACTTTCAGCAATCTTCGCGAATCCTGCTAACCCATTATCTTGGCGGATTGAAAACATTTGATTTAATCGACCAGTCAACATTTTATGAACGTAGGTCTGATGGGACGTGTCGAACACAAATCGGTCAGTCGGGGTATCAAATACCGTATGAAGCGCTAATGTCAACTCGACAACGCCGAGATTGGATGCAAGATGTCCGCCGCAAGCCCGACTTATTTCTATTAAACGTCCCCTAATTTCAGATGCCAACAACTCCAATTCGGCTTGCGAGAGATCTTTTAAGCCCTGAGGTAGTTGTAAGTGATCCAACAATTTCGTAACGTTTACCATCGAGCGCCTCCAATAATCCACCAGTATAGCCAGGCTACGGTTAATCCAAATATGACTCCAACGGTTATTTCAAATTTTGTATGGCCAATCGATTCCTTTAATTCCGCGGCATTTTCGTACCCTTGACTATGGAGGACACTCTGGATCTTATTCAATACTCGGGCCTGCTTTCCTGCCGCAAACCTCACACCCGCCGCATCGTGTAAAACGATAAGAGAAAACACCAATGAAATCGCAAACGACGGCGAGCTCCACCCATTATTCAGGCCAAGGGAACACGTGAGAGCCGTTACCATTGCGGTGTGAGACGACGGCATTCCGCCTGCGTTTGTAAATGGCGACATATCAAATCGGCGACTGGTGCAGAAGCCGATCAATACTTTTAACGCTTGAGCCAATAGCATCGCCGACACACCGGAAATCAGCGGAAAAAACATACGAATTACGTTAACCATTGGACTGATCATGCTTGACGATCACCGATGTAGTCAACCATTGATCGAAGTACAACGGTATCAAAATTTGTTAGCGAGTCTAAACAGGCGTGAGCTTCAGCAATGTACTTCGAAATCAACTCACGCGTCGCATCAATCCCAAACACTCGAATATAGGTCAATTTATTTTGTTCGATATCTTTCTGAGCTGATTTGCCAAGATTTTCGGACGTCTGTGTAACATCCAGTAAATCATCAACGATTTGGAACAGTTGGCCAATGTGATCCCCGAATAAATTTAATACGGTTAATTCGGACGGACTGGCCCCGGCTAAAATGGCGGGCAAAGTAACCGACGCTGATAGCAAGGCCCCTGTTTTCAAGGCGTGCGTTTGGAATAAATACGATTCGCTGGCTTGGACCGTCGAGCCGATAAGGTCGAGTACTTGACCGCCAGACATCCCGGCGATTCCGCTCGCGTGAGCGAAGCGACGAATGACATCGAGTACCGTCGCTGCCGGGAAATACAATGGCAATCGATCGGCCAAAAGTTCAAATGTAAATGTATTCAAAGTGTCTCCGGCTAAAATGGCAATATCTTCACCGAATTGAACGTGGCAAGTCGGTAGTCCTCTCCGAAGAACGTCGTTGTCCATGGACGGAAGGTCATCGTGGATCAACGAATACGTGTGAAGCAATTCAATGGCTGCCGCTAGAGGGAGTATTGGCGACACGTCACGATGAAACATAGAATATGTGGCGGTTGCAATTAACGGTCGAATTCGTTTTCCACCGGCTTGTACTGAATATTTCATCGCATGTTCAAGTTTCCGGCGTTCGTCGTTAACTGAGAAACTTATTGTGTCGATCATATAGGCTTCAATAATCGGGCGGTGGTATTCGGCGAATTGATGAAAATCGTTCATCTTAGCCATGATTTAAATCCAGTTTCTGGGTCAGCTCAATGATGACTTGCTTTCGATCATTTAATAATTTTGACACCCTGACGCTGGTCTCAATCGCTGTTTTATATCGTTCAATTGCGAAATCCAAATCGTCAGTTGACTCGAGAAATTCAACATCTGCCTCGAGCTCAGCGACTAGTTCATGAATGGTTTTAGAATTTTTTTTTCCCAATTTAGATGACCTTTTTTACTTCGGAGACAACCACCCCGTCAGACACTTGAGTCGTTATTGCGTCTCCGGCTTTTACTAACGAAGTGGACCGCAAAATAGCGCCGGAATGAAGGCGGGATATACTAAAACCCTGAGATAATTTTCGCAAGGGAGAGAGTAGCTCCAAATCACGAATAATTCGAGACAGGCGCATTTCAGATTTATCGAAAACCACGGATAATTGGTTGCGTAAATCCTGTAACACCTCTTGAACTTTCGTATTATGAGTCTCATGGAGACGAGTAATGGTGTCATGAAGCCGAGATTGAATATTACTGACTATTGAGGGAAGTGCGCGATAGGTTTCCGCCAACGCCAACGCCGCCGCACTTGGTGTTGGAAATGCTCGATCAGCAGCAAGGTCGATCAGTGGGGCGTCAATTTCATGCCCAATAGCCGTTACAACAGGAATTGAAGTTTGCGTCACTCGTCGCAATAGCCGCTCGTCGCTGAACGGCAGAAGATCTTCAAAGGACCCACCACCTCGAGCAACCAAAATAACATCCACGGAATAATCTTCGAGGCGATCAATGGCATCTATTACAGTCGGCACACAGGCCATTCCCTGCATTGTTGCTGGACACATGACCACTCGAATAAACGGCGCATGCTCGGCTAATAGTCGAATAACGTCCGCCGCCGCCGCTGAATCTTTCGCCGTAATAAGGCCGAGACTCGCCGGGAGTTTTGGCAATCCGGTTTTGTATTCCGGATTAAAAAGTCCCTCTCGAGTTAAGCGTCGTTTCAATTCTTCGATATTTTGACGGACGGATCCCGACCCTTTGGGCATGATGTAATTGATTTGAAACTGGACGGTCCCTTTGCGATTAAAAAATCTAACTTTTCCCCGAGCAAGTACCGCCACCCCATCCGCATATGGACCCTCAAACCGCGGATTTCCAGCGTCGAATATGACGCATTGAATCGTGGAGTCCCCGTCGTTTAGGCTAAAGTAACGTTGGCTACCGCTGGCAAAGCGACGATAATTCGATATTTCACCCGTCACCCAAATATCAGAGAACGGAGGGCAGCTTTCGATCCAGTCGCGAATGAATAGGTTGAGCTCTGATACCGGTAATGTTAACGGAGATTCCGTTTCTAAAGTGTGAATGTGACAATCTCCGATCGACCGAACAAGCGCATCGGTGGGCCCCACACCCCAGTCCCTTTTGATACATACAACATCGACTCATTAATTTTGGCGAACCCTTTGGGGAATGTATGAACG
This sequence comes from bacterium, assembly GCA_010028705.1. GTDB lineage: Bacteria > Margulisbacteria > Marinamargulisbacteria > SXXA01 > SXXA01 > RHAI01. Next base: position 14,429 of record RHAI01000030.1, on the reverse strand, counting down.
AATCGAATAAATAAATTAAATGGTGGGATTTGCCCCCAATGGGTATGCCCTGACAATTGCAATGTGATGCCTTTGCTCGAAAATATCGAGAATTCATCTGGGCGATGGGATAAAGCGACGACTGTTTTGTCGAGGGGAAAGGACGGAAAATCGAGTCTCGCATCGGCCCTATAAAATCCGAATCTTGAAGCGTCCGAGTCGGCAATTCCGACAAAATCGATACCGCCAATCGATACATGGTCATTATCAATTAGCTGAAATCCGATGTCGGACATCACGGTTTTAAACACATTATAGTCTCCGTAAAAATCATGATTTCCAGATACCGCAAGCTTCCCAATCGTGGCGTTCAAGGATTTTATCAATTCGAGCTGATCTCTTACTCGATCAGGCGATATATCAAGAAAATCGCCGGTAAATACGATAATGTCTGGGCTTAATTTATTGACCGTTTCCACTAACTGACGGACCCAATGAGTGGACGTAATTCCGTCGAGATGGACATCGCTTAATTGAACTATACGAATACCCTGTCGCGAGGATCGATTGATTTGCACATCCAAATTCGTTATTTTGGGAGGAAGCTGATGGTTAAAAATCCCCCATAGCGACAGCAGAGCAATTATTGACACACTGACCTCAACGATGAGCACCCGACTTAATGGTGTAAGAAACAGTAAAAATCCAGGCAGTACAACCGAGACTGAAATTGAAACTACTCCAAGAATGACCGCGCCGATGCGCTTAATCCATACGAAATGCCAAATCCGATTGATGATCTCCCCAATGACGTAGACCATCGATGCCGCCCAAATAATAACCGTCGTGGTGAAAAAGGTCGGTACCGCAACGCGTAAGCCGACCGAAAAAAAAGCACTAATTAGGGCCGATACACCGACCATCATGGCCGATACAACGGCGACGAAAATAGCGTACTGATAAAGTGGTCGTGTTGGCACAGCATGTTGTCCTTTGTCGTTCGAGAATTGCTACCCAGCTAACGCTATCAAAAAAACGATAGTTAATCTACCGAGGTCGTGTTTTAAATTTTATGACGTTAGCGGTACACTTTGCCGGTGAAAAAAAAAATTCAAACCTATTCGTTTCTTTGGTCTCGGAATACCCATCGGGTCGCCAAATTTAGTGTCGCTGTCGTTTCTTTTTTTATGATTGCTACCATGATTTTCCGATCAGAGGATGTTCAACATTTACTCATTGGGCAGCCGGATCGTCGCGACGTCGAAATATTTAATTCGTCCCTTAGAGGCTATTCCAATAATCGCCTGCATTGGGTGATCAAAGCGAAACAAATTTGGAGCCAAGGTAATAAAACGGTCTTCAAATTATCGGGGTTAACCGATGGCCAATTGTACGATGACGACGGCCGAATAGTTATTCAGCATTTAATGGCCTCTAACGGTGAAACGAATATTCGATCAAAGGTAATATCGTTGTATTCTGTGTCTGCTGAACTCGGCTTCAGACCCGCGGTCCCACTACACGGACTTTTGGCGTCTGAAAAACCGGCGCGTCGAGTACGGGTTGACGCTGATGAAATGCATTATTTCGGGACCTCTAAACGGACATTTTTGCAGGGGAACGTCGCTATATACCAGGGAAAATTTAAAATTGTTCCCAAAAATGGACTGCAAGTGGATAATGCCACCAACACCGCCTTTATAACCGAAGGATTTACTATTTACTATGACCGAATGGTTATCACTGGAAATACAATGACCATTCATATGGATGACGAGTATTCCGAAGTTCCCGACGGAATTCGCGGTATTCGATCGGCAATACCGACCGGGGACCCCGAATTAGACCCCCGGGAAAATCGCCTTCGAAAGTTACCCACTGAGTGGGTCGCTGAAAAAGCCCGATTCAGTAGTAAAAACGGCGAGGATGTCATGACCTTGGAAGGTGGCGTCGAAATAATCCAGCCTGACAAAACCATCACGACGTCTCAACTCGAATATGATGACGGCAGCGATGTGCTCACACTTCAAGGAAAAGTCGTCATCAAAAACCGTAACCTGTTATGGGCACTCAAACCGGGCAAAATAATAAAAAACGACGACATTCGAAAAACAATCGCGCAGCCGTCCATCATTACTGGTAGTAAAGCTATTTTCGAGGGGGGGACAAAACGTGGGCGGATTATCGGTAACGTAAAAATTGAACAAGACTCGCAGACTATTGAGTCCCAAAAAATGGAATACGACGATAATCCGGCACTACTGCGGTTTACGGGAAATGTCGTATTTGAAAAAACAAACTCCGATACGCTGCGTTGTAGCGAGCTCACAATCGACCTGGACAACGAGGAAATGCTTGCAAGACGCTCAATCAGTACTGAATTTAAACTCAAAAAGAAACCAAATGCTTCGAACTAGTCACTACTCGTTAATTCGTGATCGAAAAAAAATATTGTCCAATATTTCATTCGAATTCCCACGAGGTAGCCGAATTGCCGTAATCGGCTCGAACGGTTCTGGAAAAACATCATTGCTGAATAGTATTGCGGGCCGCTATTTTTCGCCGATCGGACGAATTGAGTTCAACCATGTGGTTTGCGATCCGACAACAATCGAATGGAATCAAGGCCTTGGCTTCTGTCCGGATCGCCCGGTTTTGCCCAACGATCTATTCGTTATTGAGTGGTTATCACTTTTCCAAAAATTGAAACGTCAGTCCAATCATCATATGGCCGATGCCGCAGATTTTTTTGGACTTCACGAATTATTTAGGGTACCGTGCCACTTGTTGTCCAGAGGTCAGGCTCAACGATTGATGTTGGCCCAAGCTTGGCTCGGAAACCCAGCACTATTAATCCTGGATGAACCATTGAACGGCCTGGACGCTAATTTTCAATCCAAGGTGAATACCTACATTCGAACGAATCCAGTATCTCAAACGATTGTGTTCTCCACGCATCATACGGCCGATCTTGCTCAATTAGCCACTCACGTCGTTTGGTTGAATGAGGGGAATTGTGTGTGGGCCGGGGAGATGAGCCACGAGTTTGAATCTATCATTAATCGAGGGGCTACCGCATGTTAAGCACGCTCGTCGTCAAGGATTTGCGGTCGATAAGTCGGGACCCTTTCACATGGTTAATCGCTGCGATCACCGCGTGCGTATCGGGAATTTTTATCACGATCCTAAAAAGTTCAGACACACATATGCAACTGTTTGCGACGTTACTGTTTACAAATTCATTATGGATTCCCTTAGTTCCAACACGGTTAATATGGAATGACCGATCGTGTGGCCTTGAGCCATTAATCGATCTAACACCATGCCTAATCCGCGATCAAGTTATCGCGCGATTTTTAGCAACAAGTAGCGTTGTTACTGCGATCATTACGATATCGGCACTGTCGTGGGGGGCAGAGATCATTTGGGGAAAACCCGACATTGGAACAATAATGTCATGCTGGCTAGGATTGGTGACCGTTGCAATTACCCAAACGGCCATTGCAGGATATGTAGGATATCGCTCCAAAAACCCCATTTATTCGGTTGGCGGTAGTTTTGGAATTTACTTACTATTGTGGGTTGCGGCGCCACTGGCGATGCTTAGCGGACCGGATATTAATATGATCGTATCATCAATCGCCCTCCTGCAACACACGTTTACGTTTAATTACGGCATCGTATCAGTCGCCGACCTGGGCTACTTCGCCGGAACAACTACCCTGGCACTCGGAGCCACTTTTTACGCCAAACGGTCCGACGTTAAACCTGTCCGGTCTGAACGGTTTAAAGGGCTTTTATTTGCGACCGGTGCAAGCGTCTGTATCGTTTTAAATTGTCTGCTGTTTTCAAAATTACCAATTGAACGGGATATAAGCTCGTCCCATCAACTGCGTCTTTCGTCGGACGAGGCTCGATATTTTAACCATTTAGTCACCCCCGTATCGATCCTCGCATTTATACAGCCAAATACACCTGAATCGGCAGTGTTACAGCGCATATTTAGGGCTATTACGGCTGAATCTAAGTTAGTCACGACCGCCGTGTATGATCTCGATCTGCAACCGGCAGTCGCCGAAAAATACCATGTTACACAGTATGGGACGCTCGTCATTCAGCTTAAATCTGGGAAAACATCGTACATTCAACTCTCTGAATTATTTAGCGAACCAGGCCTATTTCGACGTGCCCAATTCAATGGCTTTCAACCCATTGTGTCATCAATTACCCGGCTATCAACGAGAACTAATGCGATTATCACAGTTCTAGTTGACCACGGAGGCCGTCGTATTGACTCCAATTCCCCGGATTCACTGTATCAGTCGATTGAGGCTCTATCCCAGCGTGGATTCAAGGTGCTTCCGATCACTGTTGATTCGTTAGATGAACTCGACTCTCGATGCCTCTTAATCCTTCCTGGTATTTCGAAACCATTATCCCCGAGCAATCGAGATAGGATTAGACGCTTTATCGAACGAGGTGGGAAAGGAGTGTTTTTACTCGACCCGATGAACAGTTTGGGAGCCACTGAATTGCTGTATGAACTCGGGGTAGGGGTGGGGAACACGATAATCCGAAATTCGGAATCCGGTCGCCATGGGTCCCCAACCGATTTAATATTAACCCCACGTGACACACCGATTACCCGCCAATTGGTCCGCCAATCCGTCGAATTTTGCGGTGCCACCACGTTAACTTTGGGCAATGCGAGCGCTAAAGTACCGTTGGTGACATTAAATTCCGCCGGAGGCGTTGTCGCCGGCGTCGTTGGATATGGCGACGGTGGGTTCTTTATCAGCAGCGACATTGACTGGTTATCAAACGCCTACTTTTTACAGGGGGCCCATCGAGGATTGCTGATTTCCGTGGTGGATTTTTTAACAGGGCAGTATTTACCTGCTGTCGACCGTCCATCGTCGTCTGACTCGCTACAATTAACCCGATCCACCTGGGTATGGTTTATTGCGTATGTTTGGTTACCAATCGGTTTAATTGGATGTGTAATGGGACGGTTATGGTTAAGAAAAAATTAATATTTGAGTGGGCGTTGCCTGGGGCGGTGGGGCTAGCCGCCATGATACTCGGGGTGTGGTTACGAAATGTATCCTCTGAATCCGGATCTCCACTGCTCCCGAGAGCACGTTGGACGAGGATAGAAACGGCCGCCGCTACGTATGTGTTTGACACGCGTTGGACCAATTTTAGCCGTCCACGTCAAAATGTAGACCCCGAAGCGGTGTCGAATTGGATTTTGGATGTCTCCAGAGTCCGATGGGTTCGACAATTAAAAACTCCGCCCCAAATTGCCAAATCAGATGATCCTCTCTATCGGTTAAAATTAAATAGCGCCACCAATCAGTCGATCGTTGTTTCAATTCTTGGTTACACCCCGCGGGGTGAATTTTTCGCAAGGGTAAACGAACGCTATGGAATCATTAGTGCCGCCGACGCCAAACAACTTGTAATCAACGACCAATCATTTATTCAGCGCCATCCATTTCAAGAAATTCATCGGCAGTCCCTTCGACGCCTAATTATTCGATCTGATCGTCAACGGCTCGAATTAACTCACCATCCCATTACGGGGCTATGGTTCGCGAGGCGGGGGACAAAATCGTCCACCATAATTGACGGCAAACCGGTTGACCGTCTGTTAAATGCGATTCAATCCATGAGCATCGGGGCAATAATTCCTACGCCGGATGGCCAACGGATCGCTATCGATTTCGATGCGAAACAGATTAGTATCATTACATCGAGTAACTTGAGTGCGGTGTTGGGTAACGATGGGTGCTGGTACACAATATACTCGGTAGTCCCATTGGCAATTTCCGAGATTAAGTCAGGAACTCATCGACCTCGACTAATTTTAAAACGAGATTCAATCGATTCCATGGCATTAACTACGTCCAGCAATTCCGTAATACTTTCAAAAAATGCGCGAGGGCATTGGAAAAATTCAACGGGTCAGGTGCGTACTATTGCCGTGAATAATCTCTGTGTAAACCTGGAGCGATTTAAGCCCAGTGAATTAATACCCCATGAAATTGATTCTATCACGCTTCGTTTAACCCAAGGCCGCGATCATGCCAGTATTCGTATTGGATGGGATGCCAGCAACCATATTGCGGTTCGTTTAGATGAATCCACCCCGCCGATAATACTCACCGGGAATGTACCGGAATTAATCGAGGTCATTAACTCATTAAATCATTAGCCTTTTGATGGGAGGATACGAACCATGTCAATTGGTCGAGAACCCCCTCCCACCCCGCGATATTAAACTGAATCACGTCCGATGAAGACATACCTACATGGGTGAGCGTCAATTGGCACCCTCCAGGGCTTTCATCGAATGAAACCGACACAATCGATTGTTCGATAATAGGGGATCTCCACGTAAACGAAATAAACCGTTGGGGCAATATTTCTAAATAGACACCGGAAAATGTGTGAACCAAGCCGTCATCGTTCGCGAGATCGATGAGAAGCTGCCCGCCGTCTCTAAAATCGATAGATGCCTTGCACGTCCACAATGGCTTTGGAAAAAACCAGCCATTAAACCAATCAGAATCGGTCCACGATCGCCATAAAAATTCGGAGCTACATTGGAAATTCTGGCTAATTGTAAGCGTCATATTATCATCAATAGGTATGATCGAGTGAGATCGTCGTTGTATCTATCACACATACCATAACTGCATTCCTTTATTTCAAATGGTCGGGGTGACTGGATTTGAACCAGCGACCACTAGTACCCGAAACTAGTGCGCTACCAGGCTGCGCTACACCCCGTGGAATGAGGCCTAGTGTAGCGAACCAATCGGTGAGTGTAAATCGGCCATCGACCTCCCGGCCACAATCGATTGCTGGGCCAACCAAAGGTCTAAGATCGTTATCGCGGTCATGGATTCAACGACAGGAACAACCCGAGGACATATACACGGGTCATGGCGGCCGTGAACTTCGATTTCCTCACTATTATTGGATGTAGTCACGGTTTTTTGGCGTTTGGATATTGACGATGCGGGTTTGATAGCAACTCGGAACCGAATGTCTTCACCACTTGAGATTCCACCTAAAACACCCCCAGAATGATTTGTGACGGTTCGAACTGAATTGCCAAACGGTTCAAATGCGTCATTGTTTTCAGACCCCCGACGTCGGGTAGATTCGAAACCATCGCCAAATTCAATTCCCTTTGTCGTCCCAATTGACATAATGGCATAGGATAAGCGGGCGTCTATTTTGTCAAATACAGGATCGCCAAGGCCGATCGGACAGCCAGATACTATCGTTTCAATGACACCTCCGACTGAATCGCCATCGTCCCGAGCCGATTCAATTAGAGCAATCATCGAATCGACCGCTAAGGGATCCGCACATCGAACGATGTTACGCTCGATAAAATCCAAGTCTACCGTTTGGCCTTGAATTGTCCCAATTGCGGAAGTGTACGAATGAATCGAAACACCGATGGATCGTAACCACTTTTTCGCGATGGCTCCGGCTGCCACTCGAGCGGCTGTTTCACGTCCACTGGATCGGCCACCGCCTCGATAATCCCGTATCCCATATTTATGATGAAACGTGTAATCGGCGTGCCCAGGACGAAAGACGTCTTTAATTGTTGAATAGTCTTTACTGCGTTGATTCGAGTTTCGGATGAGCAGGGCAAGAGGGGCTCCAGTCGTTTTTCCCTCAAATACTCCAGACAATATTTCAACACAATCGGCTTCATTTCTGGGGGTTGTTACGCTACTTTGACCCGGTCGACGTCGGTCAAGTTCAGTTTGTATATCGGATTCCTCGATCGTCAGTAAGGGTGGAACCCCATCGATAACAACGCCAAGGGCAGGACCATGGCTTTCACCAAACGTCGTAATTTTAAAATAATCTCCAAATGAACTGCCGGGCATAGGGAACTCCTAGGTTTTTTCTTTTCCTCGCGCCATCACAATCTTACCGGTTCTAACGAGCTCAATAATACCGTACTCCGACAAAAAAGAAATCATGGCATCCAATTTTTCGCTACTTCCGGTAGCTTGAATAATTAACGAATTGGATGTCAAATCGACGGTTGTTGCCTTGAAATGCTCCACAACCTGGAGCACTCTCCCTGTCGTTTCAGGGTTTAATTTAACTTTAACTAACGCTAATTCTTTTTGCACCGCCGATATGTCTTTATGCTCAGTCGCATGAACTACATCGACTAGCTTCGCAGCTTGTTTGATGATTTGCTCCAAAATGGACGGGTCCCCCTGGGCCGTAATGGTCATGCGTGAAAATCGTCCGTCGAGGGTGGGGGAAACGACTAATGACTCAATATTAAATCCTCGTCGTGAAAAAATAAGGGATATCCGAAGTAACACGCCAGGTTTATTTGCGACTAACAAACTAATTGTATGGCTGTTTTGGCTTCGTTGTAATTGCAACTCGGTCATTAGGTGCTTCCTTTCGGTTTTTCCATTTTAACTTTAGGCGCCTCAATTAACATATCTTCGGCAGCCCCGCCCGCCGGAATCATGGGGAACACATTATCCTCCTTAATGACTTCGGCATGGATTAAACACGGGCCGTCAGAATACGCCAATGCACGACTTAATATTTTACGCACATCGGCCGCTCGTTTTATCCGGAATCCTTTGACGCCATACGCTTCCGCTAATTTGACAAAGTCGGGATTACCCTCGAGGTTTACACCCGACAATCTATCGTCGTAAAACAGTTGCTGCCATTGCCGAACCATTCCGAGAAATTTGTTATCAATAACCACAATTTTTATCGGGAGTTTGTGCAACATAGCGGTCGATAGTTCGAAAGCCGTCATTTGAAAACCGCCATCCCCGACAATGGCAATGACTGTTTTTTTGGAGCATCCAAACTGAGCCCCAATGGCGGCTGGAAAACCAAAACCCATCGTGCCAGCTCCCCCTGAACTGATCCACGATCGTGAAAAATGACTTTTAAAAAACTGGGCCGCCCACATCTGATGTTGTCCGACGTCTGTGGTCACAATGGCGTCACCTTTGGTCAGCTTATATAATTCATCAATCACGTGCTGGGCTTTTAAACCGCCTGTTTTTTTATAATTCAACGGAAATTTACGCCGATATTGATCAACTTCTTTTAACCATTCTTTTGTATTTAGCTTACCCAGCAACGGAATTAAATCTCGAAGGACCAATTTAGCGTCACCCACCGCGCTTGCATCCGGAACGACTATCTTATTGATTTCGGCCGGGTCGATATCGATGTGAAGCTTGACGGCATCCGGACAAAATCGCTCGATTTTACCGGGAGTGATTCGGTCGTCCCAGCGGGACCCAATCGATAGAATGAGATCACACCGGGTGAGTGCCTTATTAGCATAAGCGGTACCATGCATCCCTAACATTCCCAGTGATAAGGGATGGTTTTCAGGAAAAACTCCTTTTCCGAGAAGGGTGTTGACGACAGGCGCTTGAATTGTTTCGGCAAGTTCTTGAATTTCATTGTATGCCTCGGAAATCAATGCACCCTGTCCAGCCAAAATTAATGGGCGATGAGATTGCTTTATATAGTTGGCTATTTTCTGGATATCTTTTGACCTCGCATGAGTGGGAAAGGTATATCCCGGGATGTCCATTACAGGAGGACTGTCCTGAATTGGAGTCATGGCGCCTGTAATATCCTTCGGCAAATCGATTACCACCGGGCCGGGACGACCAGTTGAGCAGATATAAAACGATTCTTCAACGATTCGTGGTATATCGACCGGATTTTTTACGAGATAACTATGTTTAACGATTGGAGCGGTAATCCCAAAGACGTCGGCTTCCTGAAATGCATCTTTTCCTAATGATGTGGTGATGGTCTGCCCACACAAAACAATCATTGGTACAGAATCCATCATGGCCGTAATTATACCTGTCACCGTATTCGTGGCTCCTGGCCCGCTAGTGACCAAAACAACCCCGGGCTTACCCGTTGCACGGGCATATCCATCAGCGATATGTGCCGCGCCTTGTTCATGACGTACCAACACCAACTTTATCTTTGAATCAACCAATGCATCAAAAATAGGGATAGCCGCGCCGCCGGGATATCCAAAAATGATATCCACTCCTTTTTTTTCCAGATACTGGATCAGTAATTCAGCGCCAGTAATCAATTTTTTTGTCATAATCTTCCTCGATTTTAAGTGCTTTAGTTGATTTTACATGAAATAACCAACAAAACATATCGAATATTATTCATTTTATTTAATTTTAAAATATAATTATACCAATTACTCGATGGCCAATACTAATCAAATCAATTAACGTGTAATTCATGATAGTAAACGTATCAATTTTTCGAGATACATCATTGATTAATAGGATATATATTGATCCCACCGGTCAATCGATATCGGTTTTAGATCTCCTCGCTATTCCAGACGATCAGTTTAACTGGCAGTCGATTAGCGAATTTCAGACTAAAGTATTCCGGGAACTTCGACAGGTCCGGATTGGCGAAACCGTTTCTTACAGTGAATTAGCCCAACGTATGGGGCGTCCTCGGGCATCGCGGGCAGTTGGACAAGCGATGGCGAGCAACCCGTTTGCGATTTCGGTACCATGCCATCGTGTTGTCTTGGCCAACGGCGCATTGGGTAATTACGCGTGGGGACCATCGCTAAAATCACAACTTATCGGCTATGAACGATCATTAATCTAGGAATCGTAGCGGCGCCAGAATTCAAAGCGGCCAATTGAGTGCCAGCGAGGCGCTCAGACCGCCCCAACTTCCCGAACTTGAGGATTTATCGGAACTGGACGCATTATTTGAGTCCGAACCGGACGAGACGCCTGAAGATTGTAGGATCGAAATCGGAATATATTGTCGAATCGAAAGTTCTCCGAAAATTTGATCCAGGATCCGCCATCGATAGTGTCCGGATATATCAGCAAACCACAGTTCGTCTATTGGCAGGGCGAGAGTTTGACGATAGGTTATTAAAAATAGTGGCAAATCATACTCTTTAACATTACCGGTCAATGCGAGTCGACCGATACCGAACTCGCCCGACCAACCCTCGGTCGATGGGTTGGCAAGTCGGAAAAACATCCGCTGAGAATGAAGAATGATAGTGTCGGAAGCATAGGCTTTTCTTCCCAGTAAGTTGTCCCATGGTGTACCCGATACCGAGCGCGATTCGGCTGCCAACCCTGTCCATTCCGATACCCGATTCTCGAATCCGACGGCCCATGGGCCGACGTCGTAACTTATCCCCAATGTTGCGCGTGTCATGGATTTAACACAAAACACCACGTCAACACTGTTATTCAATTTCAGATCGCCAGTAAATCGATCGATATTGGACACTGAGTAATCGAGTACAATGCCCAACGGGGATCCAATGTGAAGTTCCAAATCAGACCCATTTGCCTGGGCCACAATTGCGCTCGATGACTCTGCGGAACTCTCTAGTTGAGTGCTTGCTCCGTCAATTCTTACATCACAACCAAAGATAGGCCCCTGTATCCGAGCACCTGTTTTATACTGAATCGGTCGGTACGAATATGAGGTTCGAGTATCAGACGTTGTGATTAATACATCGATAGCTCCACCCACTTGAGAGCTGTAGGCCGTAGCTACCCAATCCTTACCGATTGGCTCCGAAATAGACCCCGACCAAAACCAGGGATTTCGGTACGCCGAAATATATGTCGCCGATAGGTTAAATCCATTCCATTGCGCCTCTCCGGAGCAGGAATTAACCGCGTGCTGAATTACTATTTCACTACCGGAAATTACCTGCCGTACGGATTGATCGGTGGAAACAAATCGCCATCCCACTGGCACACCCAAGACCAGATGCCCGTTAAACTCCCGGTCGGATCCAGTGATTTTTAAGTTATCTGATGTAAAATCGACGGCGCCGGACGTTTTAAGGGTGACTCGATCGCCTAAAATAGGGTAATTGGACTGGGGCGCAATATATTCGTCAAGTACCGATACACTTGCGAATAGTGGGACGCACGGTAAAACCAATGCACCCACCAAACCAATTATTAAATTAAAACGATTTGTGGTAAATCGAGTCACCGTCAGTCAACCACGCACCGGATTCGTCGAACGCACCAGATACAATGGACGAGTTGTTCAATGGAACAAAGTGACCGACCTTACGAACAGATGAGTTTCTGACGTCGAATACCACTATCCCTCCCCGGTCAATAAACCCAAGCCGACCGCATCCGGCGGTTATCGAGTACTCATAGCCCGATCGACCAAGTGCAATCCTTTTTCCGGTTTGCGTATTTACAACAAACTGGTTATAGCCCCAGTCGATCTCTAACAATGTGTCAAAGTCAATGATAAAGCGCTTATACCCACTCGAGTAATTAATCAGCTGAAGCCCACTCCCATCCTTATTACAGGCGTAATAATTACCCGCGCGATCATAGTAATAGTAATCCTGTTGACACAATATATACCACTTTGAATTTCGGTAGATGGCTTCATAAACCGATTCTCCAGAGTAGGATAAGGATAGTTTAGTACTGGAATCAAATGAAATATCGGCACCTGGAGATATTAGGTTGGGTTCGGGAATTGTCCCGGATTTAATCGTGCCGTCTTTGAGAACAATTGTAACCATCCCGTCCTCAACATGAACGCCCTTAATTCTGCTATACAAAGTGAAACGGCGAATTTCTTTAACCCCGCTCGTGGTAATTTGGTACCAATACAATGTATCGGAATCCGCAAAGAATATCGAATTCCCATCCACTGAAATAAGATATGGATCTGACCAATAATAATGATACCCCCCCAAGTTGAATTGCCCAGCTTTTTTGGGTGATCCGTTAGTTACGACGTGAAATGTGAGTGTTTGATTTGCCACTGTGGCAATGACGCGACCATCCGTCAGCAACACCGTTGATGAGTTAGAATCAATCGGCGTCGAATCGCTTGGGTTAAAAAATCGGAACCCAAAATAGTTATACTTTTGCCAATCCTTATACGATTTTAGATAGGGAAATAATCCGTTTACTGTAAAGTCAAATCCGGTCGGAAACGATGATTCATCTAACTCACCGGCAATATTGATACCTAAAAACTTCCTAAAATCTTTTGGAGGATTTGCGAAGAAATTCCCAAGGTTCATTTCGATTGTGAATGACTCTCCGGTCGGTGTCGGACGAATAACGATGCTTTCAGGTGAGCCCCCCAATGACCGACGCCACTTTTCAAGCTCCAATCGCCTCACTACGGTCGACGTTCTCGTTTGTATACCAATAAAGTTATCAACATCGGATTCGTAGCTACTCCCTGGCGCGCGGTCAATAAGTTCGATCATAGCAGTTAAAATATTTTGATAACTCACTGAGGCGCGGGCCATACGTTCCCGGCCATCTGGTTTCAGCGTTAAGAAGGTAGGGTTTTTTTCAAAAAATTCGGCTTCATTGGCATAGCTAGCCTGAGAAAATGATAGGTCGTAGGCTAACGATTGGTCGAGTACTGCACGTACTAGATTGAGCGCTGCATATACTCCCAAAATATGCATCTCATTAATCTCTCCAGAATTTTTTTTATCGACAATACTGATGGGAAGATCGGTATGGAAGCCTTTTGAAAGCAGCACTTTCTGAAAGCATGAAATCGCCGAATTTAAATGGGGAAATATCGGGAGCAGTGTCGATTGCAATGTTTGAATAGCCGCATTTAATGTGGACGTCTGAAGCACCGTTTTTAAAGAAATATCCGTTACAGCATCTTTTGCAACCATTGAGTTTGAAAGTTTACTTTGCCCAATCGACGCGTTGGCATTTACCTTTTCCAAAATATCATTAAATGCATTTTTCACTGCGGTGTTCGACGCGATATTATTTACTTCAACAGTTCCCAAGATAAAATTTGCCATTGGATTATTAGGATCAATGGCAATTACTTCTGTCATCAATTGAACAATTTTGGGTGTATCACCTCGATTGATCAACTCGTCGAGCTGAGACAAGTGGTGGGTTATAACTGCCTGATTCTCAGTGGAAATAGAGGACATCTGAACAGACTGAAGCGCTGCTTCAAACGTTTCGTTTGGAGTGCTACCATCCAAATATTCGGCACTTGTTGCCGATCCCGACTGGTTTCCTAACTTTTTTAGAGCATCACATCCAGAAAGTGGCAGTAATAATCCAACGATCAGCATTAAGCCAAATATTTTTTTTAACAATCAAATTCCCCCTTAAATACTTTTATATTATGTTAAGATATTCTGAATCATTTTTCAACTATATCACACGAGAAGCCGTTGGATTGGGAAGCGTTTCGCCTCACGGCGTCTGTGACGGGGTTAGCTTTTCTAGGTACATGTGGGGTTGCTGCGCATTGACCCTCCGGCCACAGTGGCCCCCGCTAACTGATCGACGCGAGTTCGTCGGATGAAACGCCCGTCAACCGAGCGATCTCGTCCAACGGCA
>RHAI01000285.1 GCA_010028705.1 bacterium | reverse complement strand
CCAAGCAAGAGTTTATTCGTGAGAAAAAACTGGTTTACTACAAACCAGTTGTTGAGAACATCTTGGATAAATATGATGTCCCCTACGATTTAGTACAAGTAATTCTCAAGTTTATATAATGAATTATTCAATAAATATGTATCCAAATTAATTATGAAAGAGGTTCGATTATTTATGAAAATATTTTGTTCAAAATTGTAGTAGAATTGGAAAAGATGCGTGCATCATGTTAAAAAAAATGAAAATTTTTAGTATTTATTTATATTTTTTAACGTACTTTAAATACACCGAATTCGATTATTGAGAGAAAATGGAACAGAATTGGGAACGAGAGTGGAGCGAGACCTGGATACGTCATATTTTCGATATTCCATATGAAGACTGGATTTGGTATGGGATTTCACAAACCCCAAATATTACTTGGGACATCATCCAAGCAAATCTAGATAAACCCTGGAATTGGAATGGGATTTCACTAAACCCGAACATTACATGGGATATCATCCAAGCGAATCCAGATAAAACCCGAACATTACCTGGGACATCATCCAGGCGAATCCAGATGAAGACTGGGATTGGGATGCGATTTCAGGAAAACCGAACATTACATGGGATATCATCCAGGCGAATCCAGATGAAGACTGGGATTGGGATTGGATTTCAGAAAATCCGAACATTCCCTGGGATACCATCCAGGCGAATCCAGATGAAGACTGGGATTGGGATGTGATTTCAGAAAATCCGAACATTCCCTGGGATATCATCCAGGCGAGTCTGGATTCACCTGGAATTGGGATGGGATTTCACAAAACCCAAATATTACCTGGGACATCATCCAAGCGAATTTAGATAAACCATTGGATTGGTATGGGATTTCACGAAATCCAATGACACGAGCCAAGCAAGAGTTTATTCGTGAGAAAAAACTGGCTTACTACAAACCGGTTGTTAAGAACATCTTGGATAAATATGATGCCCCTACGATTTAATACAAGTAATTCTCAAGTTTATA
>RHAI01000284.1 GCA_010028705.1 bacterium | reverse complement strand
CTCGCCCACAAACACAGCCACATGACCCACATATTGGTTAAAAGTTAACCAATCAATGGGGCTATTGGGGTCAATTTTACAAATGCGTTGGCCGTGGGCATCATTGATAAAAAGTTTGCGGCCCAAAAGTGGATTGCCTTTGCGCAAGACACCCTCAATAGAGCGTAGATGGGAATCTGTCAGGTCGCTGGCGCTACCCCGTCGTTTAGCGGTGGCATCCATCGACTTTTGTTCGGCGGTGGCTCCCGTTGGCCCTGCTCCTGTGGTTTCGACGACCGGCTGGGTCGGCAACCCATAATAGAGGACACGAGGCTCTATGACCTCCACTTTACCCATATGGTCAACTTCCAACAGCTTAACAGATGCGGGGTTATCAATCACCGTCAGCTGCTCGGCCTTGTCGGGAGAGCTCCAAACAATCGTCCCGCGGTCAATACTAAGATCCTTATCAATGGCAGTTTTCTCCACAAATCCTGTCAAGGTAACCGCATGTTCCACACTCATCCATTTCTGACCTTCGGCTACGATACCCGTGTCCTGAGATGAAGCTTGAGCTTCTTCTTTGGACAGCGCCAGCACCACAGGTGAAGACATCGACGGCTTTAAACGCAAACCGATACGATCCGCAGCCGTGGAAACAGTCTTGGAGATCGGTACTGAAACATTTGGTAACGCTGTTTTGGCCACTTCTTTGCTCGTGGGCGTCGTTTTTACATTTACGGGGGCCTCGGCCGAAAGCGTATAGGCCTGTGTGACATCATTCGATTCAAGCGGCATATCGACTGGATCAACATCCGCGAACAACAGGGTGGGGAGAATTAACAGAATCCACATAGTAAGAGAAGTATGAGAGGATTTTGTTGGCAGCGCAAACAACTTATTTATAAGACACAAAATGACTATAACCTAAAACGGAGAGAGGGGGATTCGAACCCCCGGTACGGATTTGCATCCGTACAACGGTTTAGCAAACCGCCGCTTTCGGCCACTCAGCCATCTCTCCAGATGGCCAGCATTAT
>RHAI01000283.1 GCA_010028705.1 bacterium | reverse complement strand
ATACCTTGGTCCTGGGGTGGTTTTAGTGGAAATCCAAATTTAACATGGGAGATAATTAATTTATTTGTAGAAAACTCTTGGGATTGGGCAGAAATTAGTAAAAATCCCTGTATCACTTGGGATATTATTAAAAATAATCCGATAAGACCATGGGATTGGAATGAAATTAGCAGAAATCCAAATATTACGCCTCAAATTGTGTTTGATAATCCTGACAGACCATGGGATTGGTATTGGTTAAGTCGGAATCCGAATACTACGTGGAAATGTGTGTCTGAAAATTTGAGTAAGTGTTGGGATTGGTATAGTTTAAGCGCGAATTCTAGTATAACTATGGAGATTATTGAACAAAATCGTGATAAGCCTTGGGACTGGAAAGGAATAAGCTGTAATCCCAATATTACATGGAGTTTTATAAGTCGTAATCCTGGTAAAAATTGGGATTGGGTGGAATTAAGTAGAAATTCAGGTATAACTTGGGAAAATGTTGTGAATAATCCTGATAGGCCATGGAACTGGTATTGGTTTAGTTATAATCATAATATAACTTGGAAACATGTTGTGGAAAACCCTACAAGGCCTTGGAACTGGTCTGCGTTGAGTTTAAATCCAAATATTCACTGGTCAATAGTTGATGCGAATCCTGATAAGCCATGGGATTGGTCTTATCTCGGTTGGAACTCGTTTGGAGTACAACCTGGATATAGCAGAGAACGGATTATTAGTCGTACTAGGCAAATTAAAGAAGAACTTATAGCGCGATTGTGGAGTCCTGATGGATGGGTAATTCAAGATTGGCTTGCTAACGAAGACTAAAATATCGGAAAAAAGACCTTAAAAAAATTGAAATAGTTTCGTATTTTTTAAGGGTATGGTGCGTCGCTTATAGCATACCGTTTTACCTTCGTTATATCCAAGATGTCATTCTCTCCCTTTGAATTTATTAAAAAAAATCTAGATAAACCATGGACATGGGATAGTATAAGTAGTAAAATTATTTGGAAATTTGTTAAAAAGAAT
>RHAI01000282.1 GCA_010028705.1 bacterium | reverse complement strand
CGGTGATTCTACCTACCGCATGACTTTCTACGGCGAGGGATTTGCGCAGGATTCGGGGCGCAGCGTTAAGACGGCTAAAAGCGTGTTGGTATCGCCTCTGCCGTATGTGATCGGCGTCAAAGCGGAAAATACCGGCTATATCAACAAAGATGAAAAACGCAGTGTGCAGTTGATTGCACTCAATCCCGAACTGAAACCGACAGAAACCAAAGAAATTAACAGCAAGCTGTTGCAAATTACCTATGTATCAACGTTGATTAAAGATGAGCGTGGTGCCTACGCCTATCGCTCCTTACCCAAAGAATCGGTGATTGCCACCGGCACGCTGATTATTCCGGCACAAGGACTTGAATATCAATTGGATACCGCAAAGCCGGGTGAGTATGCGCTGGTGTTGTCGGATGTGCTGGTTGTGCCGTTCGCCGGCGAAGGCAATATGCTCGGGCAAGTTCGTAAAGATGCGCCGATCACGGTTAAGCTTAATAAGCTGGAATATGCCGCGGGCGATACAATTTCCATGAATATCGTGTCTCCGTACACAGGTTCGGGGCTGATTACTTTAGAGACCGATAAGGTGCTGGCTTATCAATGGTTTAAGACGAAAACGACCGGTTCCGTCCAAACGATTGAGATTCCGAAAGGCTTTACCGGCAAAGGCTTTGTCAACGTACAATTTTTGCGCGCATTGGATTCGAAAGAGATTTATACCAAACCGTTGGCCTTTGCGATTGAACCTTTTAACGTCAGTACCGCCTCGGCCGACAGTAAAGTTCAACTCACCGTTCCCGAGCAGATAAAGCCCGGTGAAAAACTGACGATGCGATATGCAACTGCTAAACCCGGAAAAATTATCATCTATGCCGTCGATGAGGGGATTTTGCAATACGGCCGCTATAAAACGCCGAACCCGCTTGAATACTTCATGGGCAAGCGCGCTCTACAGGTGGAAACGTCGCAAATTCTTGATCTGTTGATGCCGGAATATTCTTTAATGCAGCAATTGGCCGCACCGGGGGGTGA
>RHAI01000281.1 GCA_010028705.1 bacterium | reverse complement strand
GCCAACGATCACAACGACACGGTGGCGGTTCCTGAGTACGGCAAAGAAGTTAAGCTTTTGAGTGACGGGGCGCTGTTAAGTTTGAGCGGTGAAAAGAAAGTATCCGTATATTCGTTAGGCGCCAAAAAAATTAAATATGAAATCAGACGGGTGCTTACCAAAGATATCAGCAATTTTATCCGTCAGAGCCGGGGCGATGATTTTGCAGAGCCGCGCGTCGACGAGTATAGCATTAGCGAAGCATTCAGCGAGGAAGTCACTCTGCCGGAAGGTGATGCGCGCAAACCGCAATTTACCGCTTTTGATTTTGCGCCTTATCTTAAAAAGAATCCCGATGCCAAAGGCTTGCTGTTTAAAGATCCTCCCAACGGCAAAGGACTGTTTTTCCTGAGCGTTCATGCCATCGATAAAGACGGCGTCGTTGTCAGTACTGATAAGCGCTTTGTTCTGGTCTCCGATTTGGGGCTGATCGTTAAAACCGCTCACGACGGTTCCCATGATGTTTTTGTGCAGTCCGTTAAATCGGGACAACCCGTATCCGGTGCAGAAATTGAGGTACTCGGGGTTAACGGCCTGGGGGTGATGAAGGTCACCGCCGACGGCCAAGGACATGCGGTTATTCCTAATCTTGCCGGATTCAGCAATGAAAAAGCGCCTGTGGGTTATGTCGTCAGAGCCGGCGACGATATGGCATTTATGCCGTATAACCGCGGTGATCGTCAATTAGACTATTCTAAGTTTGCGACTGACGGTATTCAGACCACCTCGGACGGTCTGAAAGCTTTCTTGTTTTCCGATCGAGGAATTTATCGCCCGGGCGAAGGCGTTCATGTTTGGGTGATTGTCAGACAAGGCGACAGAGCACAGAATTTGGCAGGCGTGCCGTTGCAATTGGAAATAACCAACCCGCGCGGGCAAATTATTGATAAACCGATTTTAAAAATGAACTCCGTCGGCTTTGTGGAGCATGAGTTTACAACTAAAGATACCTCGCCGACCGGTGTCTATAACGTTCGGCTC
>RHAI01000029.1 GCA_010028705.1 bacterium | reverse complement strand
GGGCTCACCCAAACCGCCCCATCACCGTCAAGGAGTTCCTCATGACTCAGTTCAGAATCGTATCGTTATCCATACCTGAATTATCAATTACGGCCCCGAATCGACCGCTTCACTTGGAACTTGCAGTTCAATTGATGGCCCACGGGGCAACATCGGGACAACCCGACTTGGTTCGAGTCATTTCCCATTTTTCTGGCAATGTGGCTGTAGAGGTTGTCACCGAAAGCGATCGCGATGGGAACACCCCCTTATTGCACGCCGCAATGACTGGGCACTCCGAGACCCTCCATGCCATGATCGACTATTGCTCGGCGAACGGGGTAGATATGAAATCGATACTCAATCACGCCAACAGCTCGGGTGAAACCGCATTGATGTTGGCCATTGCGCACGGCAAATCCGCTGACTGTGTGCGGGTGCTACTTGCGAATGGGGCCCATCCCAATACGACGGTAGCGAGTTCGGGGCAATCGCCGTTGGAAATGGCCATGAGTGAAACTTGAGCATCCGAATATCCATATTTCAGACCGTGCCCTGACCACGGTGGTTGACCGCGATTGTACCGTGGCACTCACCACCAAGGCCTTGGAGCGAGAGCCTGAGTTATTGAGTCGGGAGTTGTCGAATGGTCAGCGTCTTGCTCACTGGCTAGCTGAACGTAATGGAGAGGCGTTGCGGGACATTGTAGCGGGGAAAGATGCGGAATTTGTTCGGAATATTTTGTCGATCGCGGATCAGCATGGATGGAGTGTCGCCCACCGGCTGGCTCAGCATAACGGCGCGGCGTGGCGGGATATGTTAGCGGATAAAGATGCAGGATTCGTTCAGCGTATTTTATCGCTCACGGATCGATATGGAGAACGCGTCGCCCACAGGCTGGCTGTAAAAAACGGCGCGGCGTTGCGGGACATATTAGCGGGCAAAGATGACGGATTTGTTCGGGGTATTTTGTCGATTTCGGATCCGAAGGGATGGAGTGCCGCCCACGGGCTGGCTGAACATAACGGGGAGGGGTTGGGGCGCATTTTAACTGGAAAAAGTGATGAATTTGTTCGGGATATTTTGTTGATCACAGATATAGATGGAAATACCGTCGCCCACTGGCTGGCTCAGCATAACGGAAAGGCGTTGGGGGGCATTTTAACTGGAAAAAGTGATAAATTTGTTCGGGATATTTTGTCGATCACAGATATAGATGGAAATACCGTCGCCCACTGGCTGGCTCAGCATAACGGAAAGGCGTTGGGGGGCATTTTAACTGGAAAAAGTGATGAATTTGTTCAGGGTATTGTGTCAATCCCGGGTGAGTATGGATTGAGCGTCACCCACTGGCTGGCTCCACAAAACGGCACGGCGTTGGGGAACATTTTAACTGGAAAAAGTGATGAATTTGTTCGGGGTATTTTGTCGATTCAGGATGCTAGTCATCGCACGGTGGCAGACGTCTTGACTGCCCCTGCCACATTTAATTGAAATTTTCACCCTTAATATTTCGATAATTTAAATGTGTGATTAATATAACCAGGAGTCATTATGAAATTATATCCAAGTCCTCGACCATCGTCTCGCGCGTTTCCGTCCGTATCACGTCAGAGGCCCCCCGAGCGTCCGAAACCAACAGTGAATCCGCGACTAATTGAGAATGCTCATTATCTTCGAGAATTAAAACAAAGCTACAAAGATTCGCCAGCTGGCTTTAATAAGGCTGTCAAGCGGGTTGCTAAATCCCAGTATCTATCGGTGTGGGACGGGCAATTTTTGATCCGAAATGGTACCCCATTGGTTGAAGAACCGACAATTGATCCCACCCCGGTGTGGCCGACGCCGCCCTATCGGTATACCCCACCTCAAACATCGAGCGCAACTGAATCCGTTTTGGAATCTGTACGCTCCTTTTTTAGTACCATCAGTTGTGGGCTGTTCTAGTGGCGTGGCAGGTCCTCGAAGTCGCATCGATCATCCTAGTAGTTTACTCCCGAATTACTGTATGCTTGAGCCATGACACACCAGGAATTGTCGCCCACCCAACCCAATAACCCATTGCACGGAATAACGCTTGAAATGATCCTAAATGAGTTAGTCGAGCGATACGGTTGGGATGAATTGTCCCAAAAAATTAGGATCCGCTGTTTTGCAAATAATCCGAGTATTACATCCAGTCTAACCTTTTTGCGTCGCACACCATGGGCGCGCGAAAAGGTCGAGCGGTTGTACGTGTTTTATAAATGGAAGCTATCAAAAAAAACCAAAGGATAGCGAGGTGCGTGGGTCAAAGTGGCCCAATAGATCGAAGGAGGTATGGGTGAATCATTCATTTTGGGAGTCAGCATGGGCGGAAGGTCGTACTCATTTTCATCGTGCAACTCCCCATGACATGCTAGTTCGATATTTCCCACCTAATCGATCCACGCATCAGCCCACCGTGCTTGTACCATTGTGTGGTAAAACAACTGATATGGATTGGCTTCGACAACAGGGGGCCTATGTCATTGGTATTGAATTGGTGGAATCGGCTGTTCAGGCATTTTTCATCGACCATCAGTATCCCGAGCCTCGGGTTCAGTCCCAGAATGGGTTTACGGTTTATTCGACCGACAATCTGGAAATTTGGTGTGGGGATTTTTTTAATTATTATCCAACTCGGCCGATCGATATCGTCTATGATCGCGCGGCAATTGTTGCATTACCCTCAGATTTAAGGGAACGCTATGCGACGACATTGACTCAGTGGTTACCGCCCGCGTGCACCCTACTAATGGTGACCTTTGATTATCCGCAGCAATCCATGTCTGGCCCACCATTTAGTGTTTCTGAATCAGAAATCCAGCGCTTATTTGGCGACGCATGGGGCATCAAACTACTGGAAATAGCCCCACTTGAACGTGAAAATCAACGGTTAATGGCTGTGCCAAATATTCGGCAAGGGGTGTATATACTCGAGAAACGCGCCGTGGTGCCCCAAAAATGATTTAAAATTTAGTGGTTAAACAAACGAAGGCTGTCGCGGAATACATGCCATCGTTGATCGCCAATCGCGGCGTTAATCCAAGGTGACGGTATGGTAACATCGTTTTAATTGGCGCGCCTGTCACCGGTTGGGGCAATCGTCATTTCCACCCGCCGGGCGTGAATACTATTTATTTCTCAAAGGACATCGAATGTCGGTAACACTCACACAACTTGATAACGATATGCTCACGCTATCACGCCCCGAACGGGCCGCGAGTACTCTGCGTTTTTTTAAAGTGGCGCCTGGGGAATATGCCAGTGACGATCGTTTTATTGGTATTTCGGTGCCGGACCTCCGTCACTTGGCCAAACGATATTCCGATCTCGCGATGGCCGATTTGGACATTCTAATTGGCTCGGTTTGGCATGAAAAACGATTTTTGGCCTTGCTCATTCTCATTCACCAATTTAATCGAGGTACGACTCATGCGCGACAGGCGATTTTTGATTTTTATTGTGACCATCGACACCACATCAACAACTGGGATTTAGTGGATTGTTCGGCACGAGACATCGTGGGGGCCTATGTGTTTGATCGGTCCACCCAACCACTGATTTTGCTGGCGGACTCGGTATCATTGTGGGATCGACGAATCGCGATGGTGGCCACTCATTTCCACATCAAAAAGGCGCAATGGGAGGTTCCCTTGGCGATTGCAGATCGATTGATTCGTGACTCGGAAGATCTCATTCAAAAGGCAGTGGGCTGGATGCTTCGTGAAATTGGAAAACGAGACATTATCGTTCTTACGGAATTTTTAAGACCGCGTTACACCACGATGCCACGGACGATGCTTCGATATGCCATCGAAAAATTTCCCGAAATTGAGCGAAAACGCTATCTTGAGGGGACTATTTAAAGTGAACGAATACCCGACCAAAATTTTTATCGTCCTTTTCGACTCGATGGTATAACGCTTTAATGTCAGGACGATTTAGGAACCGTAATACAGTTTTTTTGAGTTGCCCGCTACCTTTCCCTGGAATGATTTCGACGAGCTTGATTTTTTTTTCGACCGCTTCGCTTATCACCCGATTCAACTCGTTTTCAATTTGATACCCTTTATTAAAAATATCGTGTAGATCCAGTTTCAGTTTTGACATTGACCGTGTCCTTTCATTTCCATGATATTCACTGGCCCGGCTGACTCGCGGCCTATATCGCTGCAAACCGGCCAACGACCGTCGTACTTCGGGTTCAAAATCCTCAATGGTGTGCCGGACGGCCTCCGGCATTTTACTCCAAATGTCGAGCATTTTACTATTTTGGGCCTGTTGCGAAATGGCTTATTTTCAAAAATAGCGATGTTTCCAAGTGATTCAGATGCGCGGTTTCTCGCTCGACGTGGTGGTGCGGAGCGACATGAGGAGAGTGAAAATGGGGCAGATGGAGCAATTCGCAACCAAGCCATTTTTCACGATCCAAAGCGCACGGCATGGGGAGACTGACGATCGGAGTGTACTGGAATGGTCTCTAGAACGGCGGTGTTAACTCACAATGCAACACGCGGGTTCATCCATTCGATGGTCCGGGATGTCGACCGGCCGATTGGTGGTCAGTTGGGCGATTAAGTCTCCTTTAAGATGTCTTGGAAGGTTACATCGTAATATGGCGCGTTGTTCTGATACGATCGTGGTATGGGGCATCCGTGGTATCGCGTCTTGGTACAGAGCCATTAAAACCATTTGTTTACTTGTTTCTGCCAGGCCCGAGTCCAGTATCGCTTCTCGCTCCATGGCAAGCTCGGCGGTGGATAGTGGGTGGTGCACTGATTTGTAGAGTACCAGTAGCACGTTTCCAATTCCTGCACGGATATTGCTATCGAGAATAGCCTCTCGTTCAGCACCAATGTGATGTCCAGGGATATGCCCTCGGACGGCGATGTACAGCGAGTGCAATAGATCGGTTTTTGTTGTATTGACTATGTTTAGCTCAAGAATGGCGGTCCGTTCGGACCGGATAAGTTCAGTAGAAATTGGCGCACGAGTAGCGGTAAAGATGATATTGATCAGACGATGGGCATTTTCCGGCTCAATAGGTCCGAGCAATAACTGTCCGTGTTCGACAGCCATCGCCTCGGTCGATAAGTTGTGGCCAGACGCTTGATATAAGCGTGTTAAGCTGCTGAATTTTAATTCGCTTGGCCATGCGCTCATTAGGATTGCGGAACGCTCTGCCGCGATTTGTTCTGACGTTAGCGAGTTGGCCCACCGATCGTACATGGATTGGATGATACGTGCCTTACCCTCGTGGGCGATGGGTAAATGGAGCACTTCATGTCGGATAGTGGAGAGGTCGTTGGGGGAATGGCAGGGGCAATTCGTCACGTGCAACTGAGTGAGGATCTCCTCTTTTTCGTTGATGTCGATCGAGGATCTAATGATCATGTCGCGCTCAACTATAAATTGTTCTCGCGATAACGGGGGGTCAAATGACGCATAGAACGAGGTTAATATAGGCGATTTTTTTTGCCAATGCGTGGATGTTAATAATCGATTTCTCTCATGAGCTATTTGATCATTGGTCATGTGATGGCTAGTTGCACGGTAGAGTGCATTAATGTGAGCGATTTTGGTAGTTTTCGGATAGCTTAATGACAGTATGTCGTTTTGGTGATCGCTCATTGTTTCGGGGGTGAACAAGTATCGAACGGACGTATACAATGCCGCTAGGTCGGCTTCTAAACGAAACGAGGGTGTGATGAGTCGCTGGCGAAGGTCGTGGAAATGAGTCTCAACCACATCTCGAAAACTGATGAACAGCCATAATAATTCGAATGGAGTATGTGGTGCCTCTTGGACGGCCGCCAGGCGTTGAATGAGAAAACGAAATCTCAACTGGGGATCACTTAATTCCCTGGACTGCACCTCGTAGTGCGTGGACATTGATTCGTCAACTTCATTTAACTGGTGGATGGCCGTATAGGCGCGTTGGTCGTTGGTTAGCCATGATGATTTATTAGGAAACTCGATCCACGGTTGTTCGAGATAACGGATAAGCGCTGTGCTGGTGTCGGTGATACCTAAGTAATTTGCGACGTTAAAAAACTGATGTGCTTCAGATACGGTCATAGGCGGTAATCTTAGAATGGGATTGGTGGGCGCCGTAAGGGTCTCGATTATCCACGATTGTGCGGTGGGGGATGGCTGTGGAAATCCATCAAATAGCTCGTCGAGTTGGGTAGAGTCTGCATCTAATCCGTTAAATCGTAGTTTGGCATCAATGAATGCACTTCGGCCAATGGGGATGCTGTAACGGATGGAATGGACCATTAAATTGTGGACTCGAACGTCGGGGGTGGATGGCTGTGAAATGATTCGTTGTAACATAATGGGGTGACTCCGATGGGTGGTATAAACGAGGACTTGGCGGGGGGGATTGGGCGATCCTATTAGACTTTGAGTATGAGTCATCGATCGGCCTGACTAGTTAACGGGGCCGACTGGATCGATGTCAATGGTCCTACTCCGCGGATTACATGGTCTGTCGAATGGTGTCACATTCTGTTGTCGAGTCCGGAAATACAATGCTTTTTCGCTTGGGGATTCGGCTGTCTAGTACGGAGGTTACACGGATAGACCATGTCCCGTCTCGATGCTGTAGCACCCCCTTGGCACATAAAAACGACTCGCGGTCGATCACCTGTCGGTAGTTCTGGTAAATTTCGGGACGGATAATGAGATCATAACTGCCGTGTTCGTCCCATAATGTGATAAACACGACCCCTTTGGCGGTGGGTGGCGACTGTCTGACGGTCACCATGCCAAACACAGTAATGGTTTTTCCAGGCGCGATGGTTCCCCTGACGATATCCGACTTAAACGTCAGCCACTGGCTTGAAAATGCATAGGGCCACGCATACTGACGTATCAATGCCGATGGGTGGTGTCCCAATGAGGTTTGAGTCGCCTCATAATCTAGTTGAACGGCAACCAGTGGATGTTCTGGATCGATGTCCGGGGCGGGGCCCAGAGGATCCAGAATCTCTCGGATCGGATGGGCATCGGCTAACCAAATGGCATCACGTCGCTCTATCCCGATTGACTGAAATGCATTAGCGGCCGCGAGCGCACTAATATCTACGGCGTTGAATCGTATGGTATTGAGCGCCGAAATTAGTGTGGGCGTCGAGTGGATCACAGGATGTAAGGGATTTTGGCGATATATTTCCAGTTGGCGGATAGTCGTTTCTCGGATCCCTCGAACTAATCGAAATCCAAGTCGAATCGTCCATTGCCCATTCGTCTTCTCTAAGGTGTGATCCCAGTGGGATTGACGAATACAAATGGGTGTCACGGTGACTCCAGCTCGCTGAGCTGTTTTGATTAGAACATCAGGGGAATAGAACCCCATCGGCAAACTATTGAGGATAGATACAAAAAAATGGGCTGGAAAATGACATTTTAAATAGGCGGTGATGTAGGCGAGCAATGCAAAAGACGCGGCGTGACTTTCAGGGAATCCATAACTTGCAAACCCCTGAATATGCTGAATAATCCGATCAATAAATTCATGATGGATCCCGTTCGACGTCATGCCAGCGTGAAGTCGTTTTATCCAGTGGGATTGATTGAGGTTGAGACTAAATGCCCCAATATGTTTTCGTAATTCATCCGCCTCCCCGGGTGTAAACCCGCCCACGGCAATAGCAATCCGCATAATCTGTTCCTGAAATATCGGGACGCCAAAGGTGCGTTGTAATATTGGAATGAGTCGAGGATCGGGAAATGATATGGCTTCTTCGCCGCGTCGACGGCGTAGATAGGGGTGGATCATGCCCCCCTGGATTGGCCCCGGTCGAATAATGGCCACTTGGACGACAAGGTCATAAAAATGCCGTGGTTGATGACGGGGTAAAAATGCCATTTGAGCCCGTGATTCAATCTGAAATGTCCCGACTGTATCCGCGGCACATATCATGTCAAACGTTGCGGGATCATTGGGTGGAATTCGATCCATACTCAGTGCGATACCGTCATGGGTATGAATGCTATCGAGACATTTCCGAATGAGCGTGAGACCCCCAAGCGCCAAGATATCGATTTTAAAAAATCCCAATGATTCGATATCGTCTTTATTCCATTGAATCACTGTTCGATCCGTCATGGTCGCGGGTTCGATGGGACTAATGGACGTCATGGGGTGCTGCGAAATAACGAAGCCTCCAGAATGGATGCCAAGGTGACGGGGGATTCCTCGCAATGCATCGGTAATTTTTGCCCATAGTGTCCAATGATGAGGGGATAGCATGTCAGGGAATTCCTGGCGCACGCCATCGAGTATGGCGTGTGTGCCGGACTCTCTAAGCGACCGACTATTCAAACGAGTCGAAACACTATCGATCAATTGTGGCGAGATGCCTAATGCTTCACCCGCAGCGCGCAGTGCACCACGAGATTTAAAACAGATTACGTTACAGACCATGGCGGCCCGATGCCGTCCGTAGCGTGTGTAAATGTATTGGATGACTTCTTCGCGACGCTCGTGCTCAAAATCGACATCGATATCGGGGGGATCGCCCCGTTCAACACTAATAAATCGTTCAAATAACAGATCAAACTGAGTGGGATCAAGCGCGGTAATCCCCAATACAAAGCAAATCGCACTATTCGCGGCCGATCCCCGACCTTGACACAGAATTTGTTTGGATCTCGCCCATGCCACGATATCAAATACAGTCAAAAAATAGTCTGCAAACTTTAATTGTTCGACTAAGGCTAATTCGTGGTCCAACAATTCAGAGACGCGGTCGGGTATGCCATCCTTATAGTATCGATTCGCATGCTGGCGGGTGATCTGAGTTAAATACTCATGACTGGTGAGTCCGTCCGGCAGCCATTCGTGTGGGTATTGATACCGCAGCTCCGAAAAGTCGAAGGTAATCCCGCGTGCGAGTTCCTCACTACGCTTCATTGCCTCTAAAAAAATGTCTAAATGCCGATAGCGACGGTGTAACACAGCGATGGATGCGAGGTGACGTTGACTATTGGGCCACATATGATGAGTGGCGTTATCGAGTGGTTGGTTGAGTCGTATCGCCGTCAGCACATCGGCTAACGGTTTCAGTTCTGCACGGTGAAAAAATGCATCTTGAGACACTATCAATGGAATCTGTCTCGTCGTGGCCATAGCGATACTGTGATCGATCCAATGGTCCTCACTCATATGATGGGTAATGGTAATCGCCATGACCAGATCATCGAATGTCTGGGATAACTGGGCGAGCTGTGAATCAAATTCACTGAATTGATGCCGCCGTAACAACCCTCTCATGGGGACAATTGCAATGATATCTGTTGTGTCATAGGCGGATATGGCATTGACGTTGATCCAGGCATTATTTTTTCCGTTGCGTTGCGCTTCAGTTATGATTCGACACAGGTTGCTATAGCCCCGATGCGTTTTGGCAACGAGCGCGACGGTATTCTGAATCATGATTGGTAGTCCGTGATCGGGTGCCAAGTGCAGCTCTGTTCCGTAGTGTAATTGCAGGGAGTGGCCGGCCGCTCGGTGTTTTTTAATGGCGGTGTATGCTTTGGCGAGCCCATATACCCCATCGAAATCGGTAATCGCCAGACTCGAATATCCATGCCGAATCGCCTCATCCACGATGGCCTCAGGCGATGATGCTCCCATGAGAAACGAATAATGAGAGTGACATAGCCATTCATGCCAGCCGGTTGAGTTACGCGTAGATCCCATGAATTTCGGTTCCGTAGGGTGTTTGAGATATCCATACCCATCGTCGATTTGAATCCTGTGCGATGCTATATCGACGTTCTGGAAAGTGACTCGCGTCTTTCCACCATGGGGCCATCACAAATTCTGAAACGCGGTAGTCGCGACTGGGAATGTAGGGTTGGGGCCCCGTTGTTACGAATAAAGGACGGGTTAATGCGCTATACGGTAAGGTGGCAATCATGACATCCCCCGTTGGTGTCGCATCCGGTGTATTGGAAAATGACTCCTCGGGAGTCCATCGTGGCGCCCAATGGAATCGATGAAGTGGTGTCGTCACGTGATTGACGATGGTTCGTAGGTTTCGCTCGTGTTCGGCGTCATCTGTCCAGTCAAACAATGTCGGCCGTTCAATGGTCGGATTAATCGTGGCGGTAATGATGATGGTCCATCCGGCAATCGACAGTCGGGTGGCGTGGGGTGCTTCATGGGATTCTATCCACTGACGATAGGCGTGGGAAAGTTGTAGACGGATGGCGGTGTGATGCCCTATTTCGCTGGATATAATATGCGGGGCTCGAAATCGGATGGGTAGGTCGATGACATCGTCTGTCTCGAGTTGAATGTGCCAGTCCATTTGAACAATGGCGGCCGGACATTGCTGTCCGATCGAATCGAGATCGTCAATTAACTCTTGAGTGCAGTGGTCCCATATATGGGTGGGTGCATCGAGTCGACGACGGATCTGAATGAGTGGTCGTGATTGCCAGGTTGACCATGGGAAATGGTCGACACTGAACTGGTGATCAGCGGGGGATAACCACTGGCACACGCGGGCCATCCACGGCCCATATCGTCGGTGTAATCCGTCGATTGGTAATCGGGATAGTTGGCTGGGTGTCATTCCAAGCCGTTGTGAGGTTATTTGTAATCGGTGCGCTGCCTTCATCGTTTTGGACACATCGAGTCGCAGTGGTGACCGGCTCCAATAGTGAACAAGTTCACGAATGACCGACTCCCAGGTATCCCAGGTGACGGCTTGCCATAATTCAGTGTGTCGATGGGTATTCGGTGTAATCCACCCATAGAGCTGGGAATGTTTCATGTGAGACATCATCATCACGGCCCGTAATGGCGAGTAATCCCACACGGCCTGAACGTTTAGTTGTTCGAGTTCTAGTGGGGTGGTCATTTGAGATGGCATAAATCCAAAGACATGTTCGGCGATCCGTTGCTTCCAAATGGTCATGATTTTCTGTTGGCGTGACATAGCGACACGCTTCCAATATCCGAGAAATGGATCAAGATCAATGAGCCACGTATGGGGATTCCATTCCATGACTCGTGATCCCAGACATTGTATTTGAATGTCTGTTGGCGCTGTTGTGGCGATCGCCACCGTTAGCATTGATGCCCCCCCATGGGTATTCCCCCAGGTGGATGTAAGCGTCTATCCCGAGATTGATTCGCCCAATAACTCACCCGCCCGTTCGATTTCATACCGGTGACTAGGCATTGCCTTGAGTGACGGCTGTCACTGGATTGGGGATGCTTAAGTGGCGTTCGGCCAAGCCCTTAATCACCGACAAGTGAATATGGTGACGCTGCGGGGTCATGTTGATTCGAAGTTTGGCCCAGGTATTTCCCCGATGATTCGACAATAGGAAGGGCCGGATGACGATAACGGCATAGTGGTGTAGGCGAGCCTGCATACTGATGAATGCGATATCTTCGGCGGATAGCTGATGCGATTCCATATCTAAAATTAACAGCTGAAAAATGGGCTGCATTAACGATGCCTTGAGCTCTCGGACGGGTTGGCCTGAATTCGCAACGACCCATTTCAAGGGATTAATACCTCTCGCAATCCATGCGGGCGGGTACACTCGCATATCTGAATGCCCATTTACCCACAGACATAAATCGGTTTGAGTCACCCGGCTGACAAAATCGGCAATAATCGTGCGGCCTGAAAACCCCACGGGGATCCCTATTTCTGTAATCGCTCCTTTGGGTATGCCCCCGCCCAGAAATTGAGTAATTTTGGGGTTTGTGGAGGGTATCTTGACTCGCGTATCGGTGAGGGTGGCTTGGGTCGCGATGTGTATTGGGAATTGCGCGAGCACTTGGCTCCATAACCAGTCGTTGGGTCGTTGTGCGCTGGGTATCATTATATTCTCCTGACCAAGCCAATCATCTGGCCCACTATTTCGACACGATCGACCGCCACCTGCCACGGGGAATATGCTGGATTCGATGGGCGCAATTCAATCATGCGCGTCGTCGGATTTGTGTCCTCGCTGAACCCATCGGAGGGCTCCCCGTCCGGAGAGATAATCGCCAGTCGCTTCAGCGTGAACTCGTCGGCATCAATTCGAACCGCGACGATTGTTTCGGTGTCAGGTAGGTCGGTTTGACGACGGATTATAGCGGTGTCACCTTCTTTAATCCCGTCCCCTGACATACTGTCTCCATGGACCTCAAGTGCAAATAATTGGCGGTTGGGCCCAAAATAATCAGGGCCAAGTTCGACATAACTATCGGTGCGTTCGACCGCTTCCAGCGGTGTTCCGGCGGCAATGCTTCCTAATAGAGGTATTCGGTAATTGAATTCGTTTGGAAATTGGTAGGTGGCTGTTTTGGGTTGGTGTTCAGTGAGTACTCCTTTTCGTTTTAAGGCGTCGATGTGCTGTTGAATCGCGCGGACGGTCACGTTAAATTCATTTCCAATTTGCCGTAGCGAAGGGAATTGTCCGTAGGTGTCTCTAAATTGTTGGATAAACGATAGTATTTGCGATTGCTTTTCGGTTAGCATATGGTGGCTCCGTTTTTTGATATTCCCCGAATATATACAGTGTGTATATAGTAGGTGAATAGTATACGCTGCATATATAAATTTCAAGGATTTTTTTATGGCGAAACGTATTTATTTGGATTTTAATGCGACCCATCCGTTGCGGCGTGAGATCGTGGGCAAATGGAAGTCGTATTGGGAGGTATTTGGAAATCCGAGTAGCGCTCATGCCGAGGGTCGGCGCGCCCGCACAGCGTTAGATGAGGCGCGGGAGCGGATTGCGGCGTGTCTTGGGGCGCCGCGTCGCGGGGTTATTTTTGTAGGATCAGGGACGGAAGCTAATAATCAGGTCATCGCGTCTGTCTCTCCAGGATCGCATGTCGTGACCTCAACGATTGAACATGCGTGTGTGCGACAGGCGGTACGTCGGCATCTGGACGACGGGGGAAGCGTGACTGAGTTGGCGGTGGATCGGGCGGGGCGTGTTAATCGGGCGGATCTGGCGGCAGCGGTTCGGCCCAATACGGCCCTCGTCAGTGTCATGATCGCCAATAATGAAACGGGCGTGATACAACCGATCCCGGAGTTGGCCGCGATCGCGCGGTCGCATCGAATTATTGTTCACACTGACGCGACTCAAGCGGTCGGCAAGATTCCTGTATCCATGGCGGCTTTAGGGGTGGATGTGATGACAATTTCCGCTCACAAACTTGGGGGGCCGAAAGGGATCGCCGCACTGATTATTTCGGACGATGACTGGGTAAAGCCCTTCATTTTGGGGGGACCCCAAGAGCGAGGTCTTCGCGCAGGAACGGAAGCTGTTCCGCTAGCGTTGGCGTTCGCCGATGCCGTGGAATTGGCCGTCGCTGAGATGGCGACGGTGACTCAACGTCAGCATGAATTGACGGCCTATATTCGTCAGCGAGTGGCCTACATTCCTGATTTAGAATTTAACTCCGGGGACGATGGATTACCCAATACCATTAATCTGAGTATTCCGGGACTTCGTGGGGAGCATGTGGTGCGTAACCTCGATCTTGCGGGTATCTCGGTATCTACTGGGTCCGCATGCTCAACCGGGGCCGTGGATCCATCGCATGTGATTCGAGCATTGGGAAAACCCGAATGGGTGATACGATCGGCGTTTCGTGTCAGTATGGGTGCGACGACTCAGTTGGCCGATGTGGCCAAATTCTGTGATGAGTTAGATCGCCTCGTCCGCGAGCACTCTCCGACGGGAGTGACTCCATGCTAACGTTAAAAGTCAATTCAACGCGGCCGATAAAATATTCGCATCGAGGCCAGGCGATACTCGATATCGATGCTCACCAGACGGTCACCGTTGAGCTGGTGTGCCAGATTGATCCCGTTCATCAGCTTATTCTTGATTGTCGATGGGCGGCGGCCATCAATGATCGCCCTGTGATTGATGCGGTGGATACCACCTTAATGGCGTGGATTGGACAGTCCGTGGATATCATTTTGAGCCAGTACCGCCGCGTTATTCTTGAGCCATGGATGATGCGCGGCGGATTGGGGTAGTCGCCCTAAAACTGGCTACCCAAGCACGATTTCATAACGGTATTTTCTCAAAAGGAGGCAACCCAAAATTAATCGCAGACAACGGTTGCCAGCCCACTTTATCCAGAAAAAATGGTACTATTTGGTTATTTTCAGTTGAAACATCTAAACTCAACCCATTTTCATTGCGACTATTACGTCTCCTCGTTTCTCTTTCAATCCTTCCAATTTCGTTACGAAAAAAAGCCTGATCTTCCGATGACATTGACCAGGTAGATAGCGTGAAGTTGATAATATTAAGACCAAACGAAACACCATAAAGCGAAACTGTAGCCAATAGTACATTAGGAACAGCCGCAACAATACCTGAAACAACTCCCCCAACAATTGACAAGGAGGAATCAGTTAAAAGTAACGGTAAAAGTAACGGGCCAACAACAGGAGCCGCTAGCCCCAAATTCTGTAATACGTCCCAATCTTTGCCAGATTCCACAACACTGGTGATTATAGGTGACCGAAATCGTTCCCAACCCTGACCGAGATTGCTTACTACGCCGATCGATCCGAAATAACACAACGCTCCGCCAGCCCCAATGGCAAAGGGTGTTATCCAGGGATTTTCGGAAACCCAAAGACGGTAGCGTGCAGTTACTGGATCGTTTGCGATTTCTTCTTTTGAAAACGATCCGTTATACGCAATGATGGATTCTGGAACCGTAGTGTCCTTTATCACATTTTTAGAATCGGATTCTCCTTGTATTATCGATGGAGTGAGCAAAAAAAAAGTGAAACATAAACACAATGTATTCACTACGTACTTTTTCCAAAACTCCATCGATCACTCCTTCCATCAGGCTTTAAAATGGTTATTCAACAATTTTTATGTATAAGTGGTGGTTATGCAACAATTGTTTTTAAAAGCGCTTTCAAGTGCCGTCCAAGTTCAGGCCGATTCCCATCAGTGGAATGTTGCTTATCGCCCCATTTATTACGATTCAATGGATGCCTACGACATCCTTGAATCTAAAAAAATTGATGCTTTGGGTTCCAAAATTTCGTTTAAAAATGGTCGAATGGCATATCAGGTGGATCTGGCATCTATTGAGAGTCACTCGTTTTTTAATCCCGTCAACGATGCCATATCATGGGACATCGAATCGTCGATTGGATACGATGACACCCTGTTTACTTTTCAAAAGCTTCAAGTAGGATGGACATTCGTAGGCCCATTTCTAGGCGCCTACACTGGATTAATTGGGGGAACGGTCGGTAACTATGATGATGCGTTGAATGCGGTTCAATCCAGTATTAATCTACGGCCTGCCGCATTGTTACAAATGAAATTTAAGCTTAACCCTGCCTTATATTCTTATGTGTCGTTCGATTACCGTGGAGACCGTCACTTTGTGAATGCCGGAGTTAGCCAAAAAATGGGAAACGATTCGCTGGATCTCGGCGGCCGGTTTAGTTCAAATTGGATGACAATGACTATGAGTCTCATTCATCGGTTTTAATGATTGGCGATCGATGGCTCAGTTACGCCCCTGCCAAACGTACCCGCGCTGTGCTACATTGCCTGCCCATAACTTCTGTTGAAAGCGAGAGACAATGGAAATAAATTACCCGTTAATTGGCGATTATATCGAGCTCAGCAAGTTGCTCAAGGTCGTGGGTATTTGTGACACTGGTGGTCATGCCAAACTGTTTATTAGCGAAGGATTGGTCGCTGTGGATGGCGTTGTCGAAACCCGAAAAAAATGTAAAATTCGCCGAGGTCAATGGGTTCAGGTTGATTCTCAGCGCATTCTGATTACATGACTCGTGGCCTTATGCTGTTCCGTCACGGTTCAGCGACTGATGCCGATGTTCGATTAATGGACCTTCCCGACGTCGCGCTGGGGCCAACGGATATTCGTGTTCGGATGCGTTTAAGCCCCATTTACCCCTCCGATTGGAATATGGTGGCCGGTTCGTACGCGATCCAGCCGGCAGTGCCATTTGTGTTGGGGCGTGATGGCGTGGGGTGTGTGGAGTCGATCGGTGCTGAGGTGACGGGGGTGTCCATTGGGGATCGCGTGATTGGAATTGGTGCGGATCATTTGGGGTGTTGGGCCACCACGGTGGTGTCACCGGCCGGCCATTGGTGGAGAGTGCCGGCCCATATTCCCGATCCCATTGCCGCTGAAATGGCAATCAATGCCTTAACGGCGGCCGCCATACTCACCCAGTTTGTGTCGCTTCAGCCTGGCCAACGGATTATCCAAAATGCCCCACGGTCATCGGTCGGTCGGTGGATTTCGGCGCTCGCCCGCGACCGGGGCGTTGAGGTCATTAATCTCGACCGCGACACCGAGTGGGATTCCGGCCTGATCGATACGGCGGTGCTGGGGGTGAACGCGGTGGGCGGTGACCCGATGATTCCGATGGCCAAGGCACTCCAGCCCCTGGGAACCTTGGTGACCTATGGCGCACTGAGCCGCGAATCTCCGGCGATTTCGAATTCATCGCTGATCTACAAAGAACACCGCCACGTGGGATTTTTACGCACCGGATGGGTGATGCGAACGCCCCGAACTCACATCACGGATTGTCTTGACTGGATTTCACAGGTCGTTCAACGTCAGAGCGTATCGATCCCACGCGAATGGGTGCCGCTGGCGCATTTTTCAAAAATAGTCGGGTGTCCGGGACGATTTGGGTTCCGCTGCGAGTGAGCCAGATCCTGACTATCGGCCCCCGTCAGCGGCTCTGTTACGATAGTCATGTCATATAAATTCAGCTATTCTTCACCTATGAGTCGGTCGCATGTCGCTGTTAATCGAAACCAGGTGTTACTCGGGGTCCTTCTGGCCATATCCCTGGCGTCTATGGATCAAATGATTGTGGCCTCGTCCATGCCTCAAATTGTTCGAGATTTAAACGGAGTGGCTCATATGAGCTGGGTGTTCACCGCTTATATGTTAGCATCGACGATCACGGTGCCTATATTTGGCAAATTGTCGGACTTATATGGCCGTCGCGGCATGTACCTCATTGCCATCATTATATTTTTAATGGGTAGTGTGATGGCTGGAGCGGCCCAGGCCATGTGGCAGTTGGTCTTGTTTCGATGGATTCAAGGTGTCGGCGGCGGGGCGATGATGGTGTGTGCTGTCGCTACTATTGGCGATATTATTCCCCCAGCCGAACGTGGCCGGTATCAGGGATATATTGCCGCCGCATTTGGTGTGTCGAATATTTTAGGTCCAATTTTGGGGGGATGGATTTCGGAGTATTTTTCGTGGCGATGGATCTTCTACATCAATCTGCCACTTGGCGCGATTACGTTGGGGGTTCTAGCGTTTAGCTTACCTCGGGTGGCTCGGGTCGCTCGGCGCTCGATTGATTATTTAGGTGCATTACTGTTGATGTCGTCATTATTGCCCTTCATGTTGGTATTGGTCGGTGGGGGGCACTTATTCGCGTGGGTATCCATTCCCGTTATTGGTCTTACCGTGATCTCGATCTCGGCACTCGTTGCATTTGTATGGGTTGAGCGGAAAGTCACTGAACCGATCATGGCCATTGGATCGTTCAAAAATCGAACCTATTTGACCGCTATTATTATCTCGTTTTTTACGGCGATGGCGATGGCCAGTACCATGATGATGGTGCCGTTGTTTGTGCAAGGGGTACTGAACGTCAGTCCATCCGAGTCGGGGATGGCCATGGTTCCGATGATGATTGGAATGGTGATATCGTCAATTGTCGCGGGTCAAATTACGGCTCGCACGGGTCGCTACAAGCCCGCTCTGGTGATGGGGACACTGACCGCGTGTGGGGCGATGCTGTCGATGTCGCACATTGGAATTGACTCGACCTTAACTCGTGTCATTGTCGGGATGACGGGTATTGGCTTGGGATTGGGCGCGACGTTTCCAATTATCAGTATGGTCGTCCAAAGTGCCTTTGATCGATCTAAAATTGGGGAGGTAACAGCGGGCGTCCAATTGTTCCGAAGTTTAGGCAGTACGATCGGGTCTGCGATGCTTGGGGGACTGTTTAATTACAAAATGGCGTGGTTTATCGACCAATGGTCTCACCATCCCTTTATCCGTCAACTTCATCAGTCATTCCCAGACTTAGGGGTCGATCACCTTAATGGGGATATGATTCAGGGGATGCTGACCTTTTCACGGCAAATGGAATTGACGGCGATGTTTCAGTCGCTCCCCCCTCGATCCCGCGAGTGGTTGATGGATGAATTTCCATCCTTCCTGGTGGCCGTTCGGCAAGGGCTAACCAGCAGTGTCGATGGGTTGTTTTTGATTGGAAGCGTGTTGTTACTCGTGGCTGTTATTGCGGCGATGAGCATCCCCGAAATTTCACTGCGTCGGGGGGACGAGCCTCGGTAATGACGGGAATCCGTCTCCCAGAGCGTCCAAAATTTTTGATTGCCAGATCTGATATGCTGGGCGATTTGATAACAGCGACCGCCCTCATTGCACCGTTGATCGAGGCCTATCCCGGTGCTCGGGTGTATTTTCTGTGTCGTCCGGAGTGTGCATCCCTTGTGATGGCCATCCCCGGTGTCGAGGGCGTGGTCGAGGATACCCAGGCGTATGATGGTCGAGTCGGGTCCCCTGAATTTAGCGATGTTCTTCATCGGGTGATCTCTCATCGATTTGATGTCATGATCAATTTATGGGAACACCCTCGGTATGCCAAACTCGCCAAGATGGCTGGAATACCGATACGGATTGGTCACGCGATTGGCTGGACCAATCGTTGGTGCCACACCCATCGGGTCCATCTTAATTATCAGGATTATCACCGTCACAAGGTGGCGATGAATTTGGCGACGCTACACCCATTGGGAATTTCTGTGGCCGATGCGCCCTTGGCACTGTCCGTTTCTGATTCGGTTCGACATGATCTGACGGTTCGCTGGCCCGTTATCGCTGGCCCCTATCGAGTACTTGCCGTTGATGCTGGCGCCAAAGTCAAATGTCTAACGGATGATGAATTGGTTCCAGTGATTACCGAGTTATTAGCAATGGAATCGACACCCGTTCTATTGGTCGGCCATAGCATTGCGAACGCATCTGACTCGACGCTCGCGTGGATGAGTGCCCAGGAGCGACTGATTGATCTAACGGGACGTACGTCGCTATTGGATGTGGTGGCAATTCTGACCCACTCACGGTATTTCGTCGGGCCTGATTCCGGAATATCTCACATTGCGGCAGCGGTGGGCTGTCCCTCCCTTGTCATTTACCGTACACGTACTCAAAACGCGTTTCATTGGGCACCGTGGCTGAGTCCGCATGTCATACTGAAGCAACAAAATCGGTGTATGGATCACTGCCGGCCGCTGTCGTGTTCGCAGTGTACCCGAACCGTCATCACGCCGTCGGCCGTTTCCTATTATGTTGGCCACCTTCTGTCGGGTTCCGATGGGTCAGACGGTACATTGTCGAGCCAATACGCCTATTGGGAGCGGGTCGGACATCAGGCCGCCATTTTCTGTGATGATGATCAATTCCTCGCCGTGAAGAACGGGTGTCCCACCGAGTGGCAGCCGATACACCTTCGACCGACAGATTCAATGGTGTCACTCAAAACCCAAT
This sequence comes from bacterium, assembly GCA_010028705.1. Classification (GTDB taxonomy): domain Bacteria; phylum Margulisbacteria; class Marinamargulisbacteria; order SXXA01; family SXXA01; genus RHAI01. The sequence goes on along the minus strand of RHAI01000029.1, from coordinate 121 downwards.
TAGTGGATCGCAATATTAACCTTGTAATTTGCCCGGGGCATATTCCGATTAAGTTGCGCTTGGCCTGTATATGGGCCTCGAATTTCAGCCATTTTTTACCGATGATACGCCGCCACAGTCA
>RHAI01000280.1 GCA_010028705.1 bacterium | reverse complement strand
GTGTCAGTGTGTTCGCGGATTCGGACAAGATGCGCGTGGGAGCCAGCACCAGCTATAAAGGGCACACGGAAATCACGCACAGTGTAGACGAGACGGTGAAAGGGACGACGATTGTGGGTCAAGGTGTCACGATAGAGAGTAGTGGAACCCTGAGTGGTGAAGGGACGCAGATCGACAGTGGGAACGGGCGTTTGAGCCTTAAAGGTAAAAATGGGGTTAATTTTACTGAGGCCAATGAAACCCATGTCACGGAAACGACGCATAGCGAGGATACGCTCACGGTGAGCGGGTATGTGGGGAACAAATGGGCGGAGACGGCGAAAAATGCGTATGAAGATACTCAAGACGCGGTGAACGGGAATGGGGACGCGGGAAAAGCGGCGAAGAGCGTGGCCTCAGTGGGCCGAGCGGTCAAAGAGATTGGGAAAAGTGGTGCGACAGCGGCGACGTTTGGGTTCTATGGGGGAGTGGAGATCGATAAAGAGAGTAGTCGTTCGACCCAAATCAGTGGCGTCACACTGGGTCGAGGTGCCAATTTCAGGTCCAACGGGGGTATGGAATATCAGAGCGATCAGGGAGACATCACGCTGAAGGGTGCCACGGTGACGAACACGGGTGGGGATATCAGTTTCACGGTTAGTTCGGATAAATCGATTAACCTACTGGCTGTCACCGATACGATTTGGAGTGGGACTCAAACGGGGTACACGGATGACAAGGTGAATCTAGAAACCAATATCGTGGGCTATTATGACCTCAGCGGTAGCCACACGCAGTCCAGCAGCGGTTCGAATAATACGAACCGCACTGTACGCAACACGGTGATTAGCAACGTCAATGGCACGACCACGTACACGGGGAATAGCCTCAATCTGTTGGGCGCCGAAAGCCGTGCGACTGTGCAAGACCTCAGTGGTATACAAAATCTCACCATCGAAAGCCAACAAGATACCGGGAGTCGAAGAGATCATAGCGACAGTTTTAGCGTGAATGGAAGTATGGGATCGACGGGAGTGAGTG
>RHAI01000279.1 GCA_010028705.1 bacterium | reverse complement strand
AAATATCATTAACTTCCGAAGTTGGTTGCTTACCAATGACTATTATAACCAAAACTTTAAACGATACGGGGTATCAGCCGTCATTATAAAGATTGTCGGGAGCACGATCCACATCTTCCAACACGGCGATTGTTTCGTGTACATTTCCACAAACTCCACCATCAGCCTTCTGCCCAGGTACGGCGTCGAGGATGAACGATTCACCCGATTCCAGGTGTTTGGACAATACGCAAAGAATACATTCAAAAACCTGACGCGAGAATATAAGCTACAACTCGATCGCATATTTACAGGTAATGGGGAAGGCGGACTAAATGTATCCCGCACACTGGGAGATCAGATGTATATTAATAACAACAAGACCAATCACAGCATCCTGTTCCCCGAGCATGCACTGGATGTGAGCACGATCGATGATCCCGACTGGATACTCATCACATCGGACGGACTCGTTAATCTCTTGGAAACCAACCATTTTGAATCATTCCTGAGGGACAACCAGGATGCTCCAAAGGATGACAATGAGATGCGGCAATTTATTAATAAAAACGGATTGAGATATTTGTACGACGATGCATCCTATCTGCTCATCAAGGATAAGCAGCCAAAGCCACATATTAAACATGTCGATCCGGGACAACGACCATTCCCACTGATGATCCTCGCCACCACCCTAATGATCTGATCTCCTTCAACACCATGGCGCTGTCAACCCGATGATGGCGTATTTGTAGTGATCATGAGGATCCAGAATGATGGCTGAATGACAAAAGTCGTGATTTGGCTGTCTGGAAAATTTGCGGGTCGCGCTCAAAGCCGAGAAAGGTTCTACCGGTGTTTTTGCACGCGACTCCCGTCGTTCCCGATCCCATCATTGGGTCAAGGACGGTCTGACCTGCTGCGGTGTACGACCGGATGAGGAATTCGACAAGGTCAGTGGGCTTCTGGGTTGGGTGCAGGCAGTCCTTTTCGTTAACGACCTTGAAGAGGAGGACGCTGGTGGGATGACGGTCCGTGGCT
>RHAI01000278.1 GCA_010028705.1 bacterium | reverse complement strand
TTGGCCCTTCAAGAGGCTGCACATAGATTCGGATAAGATGGTCGGCAACATAGGTCGTTTGAAATCGGGCAGGTAGATGGTTCCGACGCGATTGCTGAATGATTTCCAGAGTCCGAGTGTTTCGAGCCACACATAGACATTTGCGATATAGACGCTTATCCGGAATCGGTCGGCGGCGACGCGATGGATGGAAAAGGCATCGTCGAAGTCAGATGCTCCTGCGGGGTCGATGGAGAATATTCGAGGCGCGATTCCGGACGCACCTGCAGGCCTCTCGATTTTATAAACCGGGTTCTCAGCGATTTTAGAAATACCATCAGACAATGATTTGGCAGTCTTTTTTGCGGTCTGGTTGAACTCGGACAGACTCACTTGCAGACTCCTACAGTATAATTGGTATTCATAGAATGCGGATAGGTCGGCAACGTCTCCTAGATTTTCAGTCAAGATTCCGTGTGGATGCGCGTGATTCCAATTGTCGAATCGGAAAACCACGAATCGGTTTTTCGGCGTTTTAGAGAACCCGACATCGGGCGCGTATGGAATTAAAAATGCGGGTAAAAACCGGTCATTGGGAATGCATTTGTAGAGGAGGCGTTTTTGGTTGGCCGTGCGCCCGTATGTTTTGTTGCCCTCTAAAATCAAAACGCCGGCGAGTTGCGTGGTTCGAGTCGGAGAATGGATAAGTGTAGGGATGGGAGTAGAGAGGTCGATTAAATCGCGGGAAAACAATTTCAAATGAATCGGGTTAATCAGTGTCGCCGAATCCGCGACGGATTTTTCCGCGTAAGTATCGGGTTCGACAAAACGCCATACAGAATAATCCCTGTTGGAAATCATAATGCGACAACGGCCGCTTAGAGTGGAAATTGTATCGACCATTTTGGTGTGAATTCGAGCGTCTTTAATATATTTACAAAAACCCGTTTATGTTTGTAATTGGATATTTTACACGGTATCTTTATTGATTTGTCAATAATCCATTTACATCGCCGTTTTTATTTCTATAACGGATACTTC
>RHAI01000277.1 GCA_010028705.1 bacterium | reverse complement strand
AAACTTTTTTTACAGTATCGATGTATGGACACGGGGCGAGAAATAAAAGTTATAATACTTTCTGACATGTGTATTGGCACGGCATGGTCCGAGCTATGGATTTGCTATCGGTTTTTACGGGATCAGTACCGTGTCTTGCGGGGGTGAGGTGGTATCCAGCATGGGATAATCGAGCGTATAGTGCAACCCGCGGCTTTCTTTTCGTAAAAGCGCACATTGCACCATCAGATCCGCAACTTCCACTAAATTCCGTAGCTCCAATAAATCGCGTGTCACAGAGAAATGGCGATAATGGTCATCAATCTCTTGTCGTAAAAGATCAATGCGTCGCTTTGCGCGGTGGAGCCGCTTATTCGTTCGGACAATCCCAACGTAATCCCACATACAGCGTCGGAGCTCACTCCAATTGTGCGCAATGACCACAAGCTCATCCGGATCACAGACGCGACTGTCGTCCCATGGTGGCAGGAAATCTGGGACGGCATAATCATACATTTGTTGACCGATCGCATCAGCCGCAGATCTTGCAAAAACAAAACACTCCAAGAGCGAGTTACTTGCCATACGATTCGCCCCATGGAAGCCCGTGCAAGCGGTTTCTCCGATTGCATAGAGTCCGCCGATATTGGTTGCGCCATTGAGATCGGTTTGTACCCCACCGCAAGTATAGTGGGCTGCAGGGACTACAGGGATTCGATCTTTGGTGAGATCGAGATTATGGGTGAGACACGCCTGATAAATATTGGGGAAGCGTTTTTTGATAAAATCGGCGTCTTTATGCCGAATATCAAGATAGACGCAATCCTCTCCTAAACGTTTCATTTCATAGTCGATGGCTCGTGCGACAATATCTCGAGGCGCTAGCTCTGCCCGTGGATCCCAGTGCGGCATAAATCGGGTGCCGTCCGCGAGCTGTAAAAAGCCCCCCTCACCGCGGATGGCCTCCGTTAAAAGGAAAGATCCCGCGCCTGGCGCATATAAACAGGTAGGATGAAACTGGTTGAACTCCATGTTCGCAAT
>RHAI01000276.1 GCA_010028705.1 bacterium | reverse complement strand
ACTGCTCCACCCAAAGATCGCATTTGATTGGATAATTATCCTGACTGGGGGTAAATGGTGATGGTTACACTTCCCCCAGATAGGGGGGGAGCCTATATCAATCGTATGGGGAGTTATTAACTGGGGGCATAATACGTTCGGTTGCCGACAACCCACGTTCTATTGCTTTAATATCAAAAGGAGGACAATAATAATGCTCTAATTTTCACACGTTTCCATCACGTAAATTTTAGCTGGCATTTACTAGGTGCCAGTCATCCCAAGGGAAAATTAGACTTAGAGTATCCAGCCCATAAAGAAAGCAATTTTATCTCAATTAGAGGAACATCTTCCATGCGATTCGATCAACTAAAGTACGTTTATTTACTTTTTTTATTGAGTACTTTTTTACTATTTACTAATCGTTTTGTATCAATTTACACAGATCCGTGTATTGTTGATAAGGCGGCTGGAGATTCATTTAGCTATTGTGCGATAGCAACCCATTTCCCTCAACCGTTGGCGTATAAAATTCCGTTTCATCACGCCCAGCGATTTACGTTGCCTTACTTGGCTGGCAAGATTTCACGCGAGACGGGCGTATCGATTGAGTCAACCCTTCGTACTCTTGTTTCCATTGTGCTGTTCTGGGGCGTCTGCCTCACTTACGTGTTCGTGCGATGGTTCGGAATTGGGCAACGGTTTTCCTTCGCGATAACTGGGTTAATTTTCATCAACCCCTATTTATTTCGTATTCCGTTAACATTTCCATTTATGGCAAACGATCCTGCGTTTGTTGTGGCCTCCATTTTAACCACCTTCGGGCTACTCTCCCGACGTGCAACACCGATGCTTGTCGGTGTGATATTCGGGATTTTATTCAGGCAAACTATGTTGCTTCTGGCCGCGCCAATTCTTTTTTCGTGGGCACTTGATTCAAGTCAAAATTATCGATTCAAACACGTGAAATTAATTTGCGTTGCATTATTAGCTGGTGGGTATGTTGTAACATCAAGCGTCGCCCGCACAATCTCGTCGAGCG
>RHAI01000275.1 GCA_010028705.1 bacterium | reverse complement strand
ATCAGATAATTATCTGATTTCTATTTTCACAAATCAGAATTGATTTGACTGATTTGTATAATTGCATATTATCGGGGGGCCAAATTGATTTGGCGAACCCTTGGGAGATTGAAACATGATGATGGAAAATTCAGTGACGGCTTCTCAAAGCTACTACATTCGATCCAACGCCCTCATACATATGCCGGGCTTTTTTCGATGGGTGGTCGAAGGTGTGCTTCCCTTCGATGCTGAATCCGCGATGCGGATTTTGGACTCAGTCGGGCTGCCGACTGACGCATGCATGGCGGTGCATGACGGCGCATTCAATTGGAAGCTTCTCTCCCAGAGGAGAAATGATTAGGGGGGCTTTCGCCCCCCTAATTTATTACCAACTCGCTTGGTATATTATGGACCTAGTCGAAAACCCGTGAAGCTTCGGGTCCGCATCTAGCCACTTGCGGGCTTCCTCGAAGATGGATCGATCATAGGCTTTCTGCTCTTGTGTCAATTCGCTCTTGCCAAAGAAAAACCCTTCCGTGTGCGGAAGGTTCCCATCTTCGATTGCGAGCAAAATTTTATCGACGTCATCGATAGTCAGGTTAATCCTCTGGCATACATCTTCGCCATCGGCGAAGGTGTCGACAATAAACCCGTGAAGATTAGGATGCTTCCGCCAGTAGCCGATTTCTACTTCAGCTTGCTTCACTGGCTTGTCGTCGACCTTCCATTCCGAATTCCAGAAATACTGTGATCCGCTTAAATACATATCGAGACCCATGGTCTTATTCTCCCAGTTGAAAGCGCAACATTGCGCGAGATGATTATAGTAAAGGTTGACAAGAAATCAAGTGAAACCCCAGTCCCGTAGGACTGGGGGATTGATTAGTCAAATGACACGGTCACGGAGTGACCGCTCAAAGCATTGATGATCATATCGTCTTGAATGTTATCGTTGATCTGGCTCGCCCAATCGATATCATCGATTTTGGTCTCGACTATATCGCTGATATAGTTTGCCAGATAATCACCGTATTTCAGTTGCTCCGCGA
>RHAI01000274.1 GCA_010028705.1 bacterium | reverse complement strand
TTTCTTGGAACCTTTTTTAGATGATTTTTTAGAAGCTTTTTTGGATGCTTTCTTAGATTTTTTAGCACCACCGCTCATTTTCTTAGAACCTTTTTTAGATGATTTCTTGGAACCTTTTTTAGATGATTTTTTAGAAGCTTTTTTGGATGCTTTCTTAGAATTTTTAGCACCACCACTCATTTTCTTGGAATCTTTTTTAGATGATTTCTTGGAACCTTTTTTGGATGATTTCTTGGAACCTTTTTTGGATGATTTTTTAGAAGCTTTTTTGGATGATTTTTTAGAAGCTTTTTTGGATGATTTTTTAGAAGCTTTTTTGGATGATTTTTTAGAAGCTTTTTTGGATGCTTTCTTAGATTTTTTAGCGCCACCTGCCATAGGTTTAACTTCGTCAGCTTTTACATTTACTTTTGTAGTACCTACTAAAGGAGATTCGCTAACAACAACATATACATCTACATCTGTACCTTTTGTTGGAAGTTCAGTAAAAAGTATTTTATCTGTTGTAGTAGAAGCTTTTACACCATCTGCTAATTTTAATACTCTTTGAAATGTATATGTTTTACAACCAAGTGATTGTAATTTATCAGATAAATCTCCTTTTGTCCATTTTTCATCTGCACTAGCACCTGCAGGATTTTCAATTTCATAAACACGTGTTTCTTTATATTTTTTAGCATCTGATAATTCTACATTGGGAAAATGAGTAACATCTGCTTCATTACCTGCTTCAACAGTAAATAAGTGAACTTTTAAATTTGGCATTTATATATTAATAATTAGATAATTATTTATAAATAAATTTTTATACTATTTTTTAAGAATTTCATTTCCCGATGTATTTAAAAAATTATATTTTGGTACTTTACCGGGTGTACCTTTAGGGTCGTATCTAAAAACAATTTGTTTATGTTCTTCTCTTTTCTTTCGTGCATCTAATCTAGCCATTCTCAATGGGTCTTCTGTTGATCCGATGCATTGTAAAGTAAATTCTTGAAAAGGAGTTGTATCTAATACAGTTTTATTATGAGCTTCTAAATAATTT
>RHAI01000273.1 GCA_010028705.1 bacterium | reverse complement strand
AATGCAAGACAACAAAGCAAAACAACCATTGTTCAATGAAACTTCACATCCTTCGTACGGAATATCATTCAAAGGATGGATGATGCCGCACATATGCACATGGCCAACGCCCTGCGCCCAAACAGTTGCAGCATGCACCATGTCAGCAGGTCCAGTGGGAGGTTCCACAGCAGCGACATGTTCAGGCGCAGCAGGTTGCTCACTGCAAGAAGCGAGGATGAAAAGAAAAGTCATGATGCACTCCATTTGTAATAGACATTTTACCTCGAACCTAACGAGCTGGCGGCGGTGGAGGAGGGCGGTTCGAGGTCAATTGCTGCTGCTGGTGCTTGCAGTGTCGTTGTTGCTTGCGTCGCACACACTGGTGTCGCTTGCATTGTCATGCGGCAAGGGCACAGCAGTGAAAGCGAAGTGAATTGCGGCAACCAGCACTGCCGCAAACAGCATGGTGATGCCCAGCGACGGCCAGAACGACAGCTTGAAACGGTCAGTGCACAGCCGAAAGACGAAATCTAGTGCTGCCCAGGTGGCACCAAAGATGAAGATGGTGAAGAAAGTTGCGGCTAAAAAGTAAAAGATGATAGACATGATGTGATTTGACCTCCGCTGCTTAAGGGAAGATGGAGAAAATGCAACACATTGCAGTGATGAAGTAGACAGCTGACACTGCAAGCCATGCTGCCACAGCACCAGTGCGGCCCAATTTGTGCTGAATGGACAGCAACACGATGAACACCAATGGTGAACAGATATCAAGCAAGAACAAGAATGCTAGCATGACTGCACCTCTTAGCTTTTGGGGTGAGGGCGCTTGAACGATGATGTTTCCAGTTCTAGTGCTTTTTCCATAAGAGCATCGAGGTGGTGAGGGCTGTCTGGACCCTCTGCATTAATGATGCGATTAAAAGCTGCTCGACGCTCGAATCCACGATTGAGAAGCTTGTGGAGCTCAACTGTACGCACATCCATACTGCCACACTTGTTCTTGCGTTCCATTACCCTTCTCCGCCGAAGCTCGCCGGGTGACTCGCTGTGCGGCTTTGGCGCGA
>RHAI01000272.1 GCA_010028705.1 bacterium | reverse complement strand
GGGAGCATCGACATTATGATTCATGGGGACTGCCGTGCCTATGTCGATGATCAGGAGAAGCTCCCGATTTTTACGACACAAAACGAGCGTCAGAGGCTGTCGGGCAGGCTCGTCCGCGTGTCTGGGATGGATAGGGTGGATGGGAGGCTGAATGTGGGGCGCACGATAGGCGATCAGGTGCATGCTATTGGTAATGACAATATACTGTTCCCCGAGGATTCATTGTGCATGAGGCGTATCGTGTCCATCGACAAGAGCCTCCTCATTACGTCGGACGGGATTCGTGCGATGCGGCCTCGGAGCGTCAGGAGGTTCAGGGAGGTCATCGTATCGGGTCATGGGGTGCGATCATTCATAAATGATGAGAGGGAGGAGGACGACGATGCGTCGTATATCCTCGTTACAGCAGGATCCAGCACGGGACCAGGATAGACAGCATCTGCCACTCTGGGATATGTATGACCGAGTTGTTTTTCGGGGTTGATGGAAGTTGACCCGCACAGGGTTTGCCATCAGATAGACTTTAATAACGGTTATACCAAACCCTGTGCGGGTTAAACCCCAATTAAACCCAACTCGACTTTGATGACACTTAAGGATTCATCGACCTGCACAGGGTTTGGATTATATCCGACATTTCCATTGAACCAACGATAAGGATTGAAAAAGACAGATGGAAAGGATGGATCAGTGTATCTATGTGATCAAAAATGAGGATGAGGGTATCATTGCGTTATTCAATGATGTCGAACGAGCAAAGGAAGAATTGAAACATATTTATCAAAAGATCCCTGATTATAAACATTATCATTATCGAATCCATGTCTACACACTCACACACAATGAGTACCAACCGACAAATATTATCTACACATACAAATTTCCAAACATTTTCTTAAGATCTGATCACGGATGAATAGTCTTTATATCAGTTTAGGAATATATGGTTATATATCAGAGTTGGAACCGCTTTAAAGCTATGACCGAAATGATTTAAAGACATGTCATGTCTTTAAACCATATTATCGATAAACCGTAGATGGTTTCAA
>RHAI01000271.1 GCA_010028705.1 bacterium | reverse complement strand
CACGTTTTCCACTTCGGTATTTTTTCGGCTCGATTTTTCTCCCGCAATCGAATCACCTAAGGACGCATCGAGCGTTCAATTGCCTAGCCCGTGCTCAGCTTTCTTAGTTGATGGTTCGATTCAACCACGTTCCGATTGGGTATTGTCATTGGTGCCAAGTGAAGCAGAGTTAATCGCAACGATGCATCAGAAAGCTCGCTACTCGATTCAGTATGCTCAAAGAAAAGGTGCTGTAGTAAAGGTCGTCTCTGAGAAGTACGAAGAATATCTGAAAGATTTCTGTCGTTTGATGCAGGAGACGGCACGGCGAGATGGTTTCGTCCCCCACCCAGACTCGTATTATCAAGCGCTTTTTTCTGAGTTGCGACAAGACCAAGGTTTTTTGGTGGTGGGTTCACACTCTGGCGAGTGTGTCGCTATCGCTTTAGTGCTCGTGTATGGAAAAACAGCCACCTATGTGTTCGGGGCATCTTCGAACACTCACCGAAACATCTCTGTGCCGGCTCTTGTGCAGTGGCAGGCTATTGTTGAGGCAAAACGTCGAGGATGCGCTGAATACAGCTTTGGTGGCGCCTCATCCTCACGTTTTCCAGTGAAATCTTGGGCAGGTATTACTGCCTTCAAGCAACGTTTTGGTGGGTATGCACAGGATCATTCCCCTGTTATTGACCTCGTATTTCAATCTTCATGGTACAGGGTTTTTGTAGCGAGGAAATGGCTCAGACACTATTTTCATATATAATTCGAGTATGAAAGCCTTTCTTAAACGTGTCTTGCCAGTACGCCTCTTCTCGGCATACTACTGGCTCTTTTCAATGGTCGGCGCTATTTTGTTTGGTTTCCCATCTCGCAAAATGATTATCATTGGTATTACTGGTACCAAAGGAAAAACGTCGACTGCAAATTTCATTTGGTCTTGCCGCATGGTAGCCGGTATGAAGGCGGGAATTATTACTACAGCGAATATCCGTATTGGAAATGAGGAGGCGATGAATCATTACCACATGACAATGCCAGGACGCTTCGCGATACAGCGCACAATGCGAGAAA
>RHAI01000028.1 GCA_010028705.1 bacterium | reverse complement strand
CACCGGGTCCAAGAAGAACGCTTTATCGAAAAAATAGAGACCGTACCGCTTCCCACTGATTTCGGAGATTTTGATATCACCTGTTACCACGATCGTGTCAACAATAAAGAGCACCTGGTACTGTCGAAGGGGCAAATATCGGGCGTCGATAACATTATGGTACGGGTTCACAGCGAATGCATTACTGGCGACGTGTTCCATTCCGCCCGATGTGATTGCGGGGCCCAGTTGCACGAAGCCATGAGAATGATCCATACCGCGGGTCAAGGTGCCATTTTATACATGCGCCAAGAAGGGCGAGGGATCGGAATTGGAAACAAATTACGAGCCTATAAACTTCAAGATCAAGGTCACGACACCGTGGAAGCCAATATCAAACTCGGATTTCCACCGGACCTTAGGGAGTATGGAGTTGGGGCTCAAATATTGCTAGATATGGGGTTAAAGAGCATTCAGCTAATCACCAATAATCCGACTAAAATCGTTGGCCTGGAAGGCTATGGAATTGAAATCACAGGTCGAGTTCCCTTAATTGTTCCCACTAATCCCCACAACGCGTTTTACATGAAAACAAAGTCCAAAAAAATGGGCCACATGATTGATTAAGGAGGTATCATGAACATTACTAAAGGAAATCTGATTGGAACAGGCAGAAAAATAACGATTATCGCTGCCCGTTTTAATGAGTTTGTAACCAAGGCATTGGTAACAGGCGCACTCGATGCATTGGAGCGACACGGTGTCCATGAGGAGAACGTTGACATCATTTGGGTACCCGGTGCATTTGAAATTCCGATTATTGCTCAAAAAATAGCCGCCGCCGGAGACGTCGATGCCGTGATTTGTTTAGGTGCCATCATTCGGGGTGCCACGGCCCATTTCGATGTGGTCGCATCCGAATCGGCCAAAGGAATCGCTTCCGTTTCGCTGGCTACCGGTGTGCCAATTATTAACGGTATCCTGACCACCGACTCGATTGAACAAGCGATTGAGCGTGCGGGTACCAAGATGGGTAACAAAGGCGCCGAATCGGCACTCTACGCGATTGAAATGGCCAATTTATTGGCAGGCTTATAAGTATCGATTTCAATGGACATTTCTGGGATCACCGGTCACATCGCCCCGCTTGCCCCTCGACCCGTTCGATCGGTCCCAGGAGATATTAACCTCGCGGCGATTCGTACCGGGAATCTAGACGCAGACTATGTCCATCCTTCGGAATTTGGAGGACGCGACAGTGACACCAACCTCCTCAAACAACTGTCCGTAATTCGCCAAGATACGGACACCACCTCGAGCCGTCTCCTCCAAAAACTGGAGTCACTTCAAACATTAAAACGATCCGAAAATCCAAGCGACCGAATCGATGCCATTAAGGAATTTGGGCGCCTCGCCACCTACAGCAATGAAGACGCTCGTTCGATAGGCGCAGCGGGTTTATTGAGCGTCATGTACACCACGACGAATGCCGACGAATTGTTATTAACCGCATCATTACTGATCTTTATGTTGGATCCAAAATCAGCGGGAAGTATTCCCGAATTTGAGCGAATGGCCCAATCCATTTTGCTCTCATTTGTGGCAAATAAAGAAAATATGAATTTCCAAGCGATCCAAGAAATTTTACAGTCAATCGAACGACTGCAGCTCTCCAAGTTTGCCGTGCTCACGCCACATATCGAAGAGTTTATTCAAAAGCCAGTGGCCGCTCTTGATCAGGTCGCCCAACAAATCCAAAGCGGACGGGTTCAGGAACCCATGACCATATCGGAATTAGTCGCTGCCGAAAATATCAAGAATATTCCGCAGGCCGTACAGCCATCACCCGCCTCCCAAACTCATTCACCGGTTCACGCGCTGGACGCCGTCTTGGCGTCCTTACAGCAAGTCCGGCTCATGATGATATATTCGTTGTGGCCGTCGCTATTAAAGTCGACCGAACTCGTGATGCTTGTCATGCTATTGGACCGTATCGGACAAAATATAGCCAGACAACGTCGGAAAATGAAACGGCTGATCGCCGCTCTCGTGTCCCACCCCTCGGCCACGGTCCCTGATGACATTTTGGCCAAATCCCCAATCTACATTGTTGAATATGACCCGGAAAATTATATACGCATATTCCACGATAAATTTTTAGAACTTCAAGATTCCGGATTTAACTCCGTATTCGCGTTATTACCCCACTCCGATTTTTGGCATTCATACCACCACGCTCGGCACGCGCTGACCCGCCCTACGGCGAATATCATCGTCATCGACACAAAGCTCTATGGGGCGGCACTGGGTCTATTGGTCCGCGAGGTGTCGGCGCGAATGGTCAAGTTACAACGCCGGGACGATATCCATCAATTAATCCAAAAAATGCTCCCTAAAATTCACTATTGGATTGCTCCGGCCCAAACAAAGGCCATCAATAGCCATTTTTGGTACCAAAAAATGCGTCGCCAATCGCTGGTAAAAGAGCAGTTACCCACCAATCCATTACCCATAATTGGGTTTGGAGAGACAGCCGGTGTCGTGGGCTGTGCATCCACAATCACCCAAAGTCTGGTCAAACTTGAGGCCATGGTTGTGGAACAATTCCAACGTACCGGAGTAATCCCCTCCCGCATGATCATCGAACATCACGGGATGCTACCGGCTGCCGTTAGTCTTGAAACCTACTTTAAAAAAATATTTCCCAAAATCACCACCGCCATTCAGCCAACCACTCCATTTTTATCCCATGAAATCGGTGAGTTTGTCGGAGTACTGGCGGTTTAATCCCCCACCCCTGTAAAGCTACCCATTGCCAGATCCCCTGTCGCCACGTAAAATAAATTGAAATTTAAGGGGACAAATTTCCGATAACTAGTCGGAACCATAACACACCCATCGGGAGGAAAAATATGATGAACGGTACAGGTCAAGTTACAAATCTAGGTTTACCTATAACAGTTCGCTCTTCGAGTCCAACAACTATTCGCATTGGCGGCGGCGGCGGAGCTAAAGTGTCACAGGCTGAACATCTTTCAACGGTTCAATCGACAAATCCTTTAAGTGGCCCATTAACTACAGATCATTTGGCTTCCAATACTTTAACTGGGGCTGAAGTAGTAGGTGGCGCTAGTACGAGCGCTTAGACCGTTTTCACTCCCCCGAACACTGCTTGGGTTCGGGGGACACCCAAATTCATGACCACGCTTCCGTTATTTGACGCCAAAGGGCGCATCAGTTCCGAAATTACCCAACTCTTACTTAACGAAGGCACGTTAGGCCAGTATCCCACGATTCATAAATATGCCATCGCCCACAGCCTCACATACAGCGCTGCCGAAGTCGTGCGATTACGCCGATTGTTTGAGGAGTCGCTGCTCGAGCAAGTGACCCGACATGCCTGGACCATGTACCGATTGTATCACGCCACCGGTGATTGGGGGCAGGGAACTCAATTTAGTGTCCAGCAATCGTTCGCCAATGCGGTAATACACCTACCCCCCGGACACGCATATGACTACTCGATGACCGCCGAATTTGATCGGATCGCCCGGGAAAAATGTATCGAATTTGAGTTGATCGATAAAACGGCCCATGCGTTGCGGACTCAGTTCGAAAATTTTCGCCCGACTCTCCTCGGGAAGCGGTTTGAAATCCACAACTATTATCACATCAACACAATTCTCCGATTTGTCGGATCCCAGATGTCCATCTACGTCCAAACCAATGGTCGGGGGGTCGGTGCCATCTGGGGACATTCCAAATCCAAAAAAATTGGCATCTATCGTGTAAAAATGTTTACGACCGAAGTCATGCGCACCCCCAATTTTTCGATCTCAAATGCGGCCAATGTAATTGAGAATGAAATTATGACCCGGCACGAGTCGATGAATGCGGTATTTTCACAAAAATGGGCGCCGCTCATCACATCGCCCACCATCACGGATTGGCGTATCCCATCCAATCCGTACTGGAACATTTCTCGGGGGATACGCAATCATACCATCCAATTGTACGGCCCCGCATCGCCGTCGGACGTTGAACGGATTAATTCGGAATTAGTCCAGGAAATGGAAGAAAGCATTATATTTCATGAAATTGGGCACACGATTATTCGCGAAATATTTTTACCGATTGAAAATATTGGGATCGGTCTGGGGGCAAAATTTTACAACTGTATGTTCTACGATGGAATCTATGAACTGCTCGCCGATTTTGCACCCAATCACGACTTAGGTCATGGGGCAATGGCGCATATGATTAAAATATCCAAAACAAATCAAAAAAAAGCGGAACGTATGTTCTATACGTACTTATCGGATGTATGGTTTTTCGATACCGACGATCGATTTATGTACGATTATGCCAGTATCTGTGTGCTGTGCATGCTCCGGTACATTCAACCCAATAAACACGTCGATTTTGACCTTTTAGCACGGGACATTACGTTTAGTGCAAACCGGTCAACCAAACCCCAATTATCCATGATCGAACGGATTCAAGAACTATTTCTATGGGATACGGACGAAATCGGCCGAATCTGCAAATCAGCCGACTACACAGTAGCCGATCGCCCAATGCCCTTTCAGTCAATATATCGCGACCGCCTAACCCACGCTCGCAAAACCCACCCGACCATCGACCCCGACGGTTACAATTTTCTCCAGCCGTTTTGGAGTAATATGTACAACTATGTCGCCACGTTTACGTCGAATGGCGAAGAACAAAAAATCAGGAAATTTATCGACGATTCTGTCAAAAAAAACCTCATGAAATTTTTAGTATTATCCTGTGGCCGTACAAAAGCGGAAGCCTACCAATTTAACCACATGCAGTATATTGTGGATCGGTGTTTCGAACTCGGTCTGGTAGCCGATCCTTCCGGTTCGCGGCAGATCATTTGATTTACCTCGCGCCATCCGTTCTTGAAGACTATACATCTGCGTCAGAATGGATCCAAACTACCTCCCAGCCGTTTACCCCCCATCAATTATGTCAGAGGATTGAATACGAACTGCTCGACCAAGCCACTGATTTTGCGCTGATCCAATATTGGGGATATGAATCTTTGGATCAATGGGGTGAAGTGGGTCGTGAAGCGACAGAGAAATCCTTTCGACACCTTTGGGCAAGCCGAATCCCCAGTGACTCCGACATCACGCCGCCGTCGTTTCGTAACTACATCGATAGCGAGTACGCACTTCGAAGCATTAATCAGATTCCACCAACCTGTGTTAGGCAAATTCTCGCGGACTTTCGATTCCACCTATGTGGCGTCAAATTTCATCTCCACGACACCGAGATATTAAACCGGTATCTCCAATTTGTTGGCTCGAACTGGGTGGTCCAGGCCGGTGATTACGGCGACGAGCGCGAACTCATTGTTGGTATCGGAACCATGCGGGACATGGACGACTATGTCGTCATCTCTATCGATACGGAGCTGATGCGGACGGCGAATATGATCGTTTCTCTCGCGGCAGCGATAGGCGATCGGCATATTATGATCCGCCAAGAATCATTACAGGAAATATTTTCGATCAAATGGTGCGCCCATATTAGCCACCCATATCCGGTATCCTATCAACTCCCATTTCGCACAGGACTCCATCTAAAAAACAATACTTTAGCGAGCTATCAGGTTAAATCGATGTCCGATTTAGCGATGATAAAGTCGGTATTTATAAGCGAAATGTCGGAAAATATCCTAAATCACGAACTCGGTCACGGCATTATTCAACGACAAAAACTACCCCGTCATATTGCACCGTTTAGCGAGGTGACCCAATTAATCGACCACCCATTCGTCCATAGTCTACTTGAAGTTTTAGCTGAACTAGCGCCCAAACTCCAATCCATTCAGGGGCCACTATCGCATATACTCGACGTCGCCAAATTCGATATTATCCGCGCCGAGCGAATGTTTTGGATGTACGCATCCGACACCTTTTTTTTTGATACCGACGACACCTACATGTATCACTACAGTGAGCTCGTACTTCTAATATTCGGCGCCATGGTCACCCCCGATGGTCGCCTTGATTTTGACGGATGGGAGTACACTATTTGGGGACCTGGCGGTATATATGAGTGGACAATCGCGACGGTGACGTCAACATGCGAACACCTTCATTCCCTGATGGAATCACACGTATTTTGCCATGACGATTCGTCAATTTCATTCGTCGACTATCGACGGTGGTTAGAGTCAGAACTCACCGCCAATCAAACCCATCCCATCAGTAATTATGTGCGTGATGCAACGATATACGGAAAAATACTCGGGGCCGCGCTCACCGACCCCTCCTTTTCCCATCAAGCGGTCGGATATCTGGCCCAAGAATCAGAACACTATCGCCGGACACTGCACGCTCGGTTAAAAATCGATGGCGACCATCCGGTGGATACTATGATGAACCGGTTTATAAATTACAAAGTATCTCGACCGATTTAAACCTGTCGTTCACCTAGTCGTCAGCGTGGGAACTACCGTTTAGAGGTGATACTCGAAGCGATACAATCCATTAATTCCTCGCTTTCAAGAATCCGACCGGTACCAATCGCAACACATGACAATGGATCCTCCGCTCGACGGATTTTTAATCCGGTTTCCTCCGACAAATACTTGACCAATCCATTCAAAAGAGCACCACCGCCCGCCATCACAATGCCACGTTCCATTATATCCGACGACAACTCCGGGGGGGTTCGCTCCAGCGTCATTTTAACCGTATCGACAATCGCAGCGACGGGTTCAGCCAAGGCGTCCCGAATTTCATACGAGGATAACGTAAAAATTCTCGGCAAGCCGCTCAACAAATCCCTACCCCGCACTTCGTGTGAGGGCTCTTCCTCAAACGGATACGCGGACCCAATTTCCAGCTTAATTTTCTCAGCCATACGTTCGCCAATTAACAGATTATAATTTTTACGACAGTGAGCCATAATGGCTTCATCAAGCTCATTTCCCGCAATCCGAATTGACTTACAAGTGACTATGCCCCCCAACGAAATAACCGCGACTTCGGTAGTTCCCCCACCAATATCGACAATCATCTGACCAGTCGGATTTTCAACTTGAATCCCGGCACCAACGGCTGCGGCCATCGGTTCATCGATTAAAAATGTTTCCTTCGCACCAGCGTTGGCCGACGCCTCTAATACCGCGCGTTTCTCAACATCAGTAATACCCCATGGCACACCAATCAACACGCGGGGTCTCGATATGCGAGAGCCTAGAATAGCCTTTTTAACAAATTCCCGAATCATTTTTTCCGTAATATCAAAATCAGCGATAACCCCATCTTTCATGGGCCGAACGGCGATAATATTTCCGGGGGTACGTCCCACCATACTGTAGGCTTCATTTCCAATAGCCATCACCTGGCGAGTGGTTTTATCGATCGCCACAACCGAAGGTTCTCGAACAACAATTCCCTCCCCTCTGACGTAAACAACGGTATTTGCCGTACCCAGGTCGATGCCCATATCTTTCGAGAATGATTTTAATAAGTTGTTCCAAATACCCATTTACAATCCTAGATCTATCTTTTTTTTGACTATACCATAGTTTTTAAGAATCCCTAACACGCCATTCAAGGGTAATCCGAGAATAGTATCGTAGGCACCCTCATACTCGTCGACAATATTATGGCCCACATCTTGAATACCGTAGGCACCGGCCTTGTCATATATGTCACTGTGGCGAACATACTCCAATCGCTCGCGGTTGGTCATCGATCGTACTTTGACTCGGGCGGTCGCCGATCTCACGAATGACCGACTATTGGCCGTATCAATTATGGCTGCGGCAGAAATAACGGTATGCCAGCGCCCTTGCAAACTGGAGATCATTGCGTAAGCATCCGCCGAATCAGCCGGTTTCCCAAACACCTTATCGTTCAATACAACAACGGTGTCAGCGCCAATCACGAGTCCATTGTACCGATGGCGACTTACCTCGGCTTTTTGACGTGCTAACTTTTTGACGCCATCTCGAATACTGACGGTGATATCCAATGATTCAATAGCGAGCTCGTTTGGAACCACCTCAACCGGAATCCCGCACTTGAAAAATAGATCCCGACGGCGAGGCGATTGGGACGCCAGATATATCGTTGGAACCATCGCTACTTACGGCTTAATTACGGCTGCGGAATACCCATTTCGACGTAACGCTGTTGCCACCGATTCAGCAACCGACTCCGACTTAAATGCACCAACTTGAATACCGACCCGAGCATCGCGCTGAATATAATAAACCGGATATCCACTCATTCGTAACGCTGATGCCGCCGTCGAGGCCTCTGCCTGAGTGCCATATAGACCGGCAATCACACGAAACAACGGCCGCCCCACGGATGGTTTCGGCACACGCGTGGCGGTCAACTGGGATTGTCGGGCCTGTCGATCAGCCCGCTGAGCCACGCCTTTTTGACTGGCGTGGGTCAGGTTGGCAGCACGTTTTCCAATGGGTCGAACGACTGCCTTCGACGGAACCGCTGCCAAAGGCGCCTGAGCAGAATTTTCCGTTTTTTTAGGCGGAACTACGGCAGAATGAGCGCCGGACACGCTTACAGGAGACACCCTCAATTTGTCCGATCGTTTGACACCATTATTACTCGAAACGGTCACTGATTGTCCTCCATCAACGGTCACATTTCCCGACGCTTGGGCCAGTAATTTTTCCATCTCTTTAATTAATTGACGGTTTTCTCGATCGACCGTTTCCGAATCGTGCCGCGAGGTCTGCACTGGAACCGACTCTTGAATCGATCGGGTTAAATATCGCGTTCCCCAGGTTAAGACACCGGCAAAACAAGCGACGCCAACCACAATGGTCGCTCCCAAAAATAAGAGGGACCCATCTTTTTTTTCAGCGGTCCGTTTCTCGCGGAGCATATCCCCAAATCCATCATTAAATTCTAAATCATCGGTATTTTTGTCGCCCACACTACACCCTCACACCAAATATCTCTCACGATTACAACACGTTGGAATATCCGTTAAATCATGTGAATTTAAAAAAAATAGTACTCGATGACCGTTCTATTTTCCAGAATTAGGATAAAAAGTCGAGTATTTCATCACGCCGGTTAATGGTATCGTCGTAACCCATCCGTACCAAATGAGTTAAGTATGGGGGTTCAAATAACAGGTAGCTGATGAGATCAGACGCCTCAGAATCTGTACCAAGGCCGCGAATCAAGTACCGTAATAACGGGGGAGCAGCTCCGACGTTTTCCATAGCCACTTGGCCTAAATCATCATTGGGGCGGGCCATTAGAACTTCGATTGGCCGCAATCCACTCTGACTTGGTGGCTGAAGTTGATTCACTCGATTCATTACGTCCAAGTCATAATCAACGGCATCCAAAATAACAAAATTCAAGATTACACTTAAGATCCGGGCCAAACTTGGATACCGAGGGGGAACAGCAACGGTGCTGTCCTGCGCGCGGACCCCGATCACGAAAATGCGGTGAGCTCCAAGATGAATAGCCGGGCTTAAAGGGGTGTAGTTTCTCAAACTGCCATCCCCAAAATAATCATCACCTATTCGAACTGGCGGAAATAGTATTGGAATCGCCGACGACGCCATCACGTGTTTGGGCGTTAATTCGGACTCGATGCTGTCCCGACGCACTTTTTTCCAAGTACTCACTGACTCATTAGTGTAATGAAACACTCGACTATTTCCGGTCGTATAATTGACTGCCGTTAGCGCAACTGCATCCGCGAGCCCATTTCGGATATTGGCATGAAGTCGTTCAAAATCAATCTCGCGAATAATTAACCGAAATAACGGTGACGTATCTAATAACGAACGAACCACTTTTTTATTATGAAGTCCACCCGTACTTAGTTCCCATATCCAACGCGCTCCACGCCCAAATAAAGACTTAAAATCGGTTCGGAACACTTGATCCGTTGTGAGATTTTCCCAAAATTCCGCCAATTGGTTGGCCGCTGATTCAAACGAATCGACATTTGACACCATCCAGCACGAATTTAATGCCCCGGCACTATTTCCTACAAAAATATCAAAGGGGCGGTCGATCGATGCCTGCGATGTAATGTGAGCAATCGCCTTCAACGCACCGGCTTGATACGCGCCCCGGGCACCACCGCCGGTTAGCACAATCGCTGTTTTCCCTCTGCTCATAATCACACCTCATGTCGTCCCCCCATTACCAGTCATCAATTTAGACAAAATTCGTATACTACCGCTATCGAGCCAAAATCCATCGTGTATTCAAGTTTATATATTTTTCGAAGAGTTTCGCCTAGACTTAAATTTTTTTCGATAATGACATTTATTTCCTTCTCAGACATATCCCCCCCCTAGTTGCCTGCATTAAATTGCCCAAACCGACGATCATTTGAAACATCGAAGAATCTAACTCAATGAATCGGTTCGGGACAGACCAATCGAAGGGAAATCGTTTTGATCGATGCCTTACGGTAGACGACGATTTCGGATGAGAATATAATGCCGCGATGTTAATCAAAGCGGTCATACTAGGGGTTGTCGAAGGTTTAACGGAGTTTCTACCAGTATCGTCAACGGGGCACCTTATTATTGCCGGAGACATTTTAAAATTTTCTGACTCATTTGCGACCACATTTGATATTGCAATTCAATTGGGAGCAATTATGGCAGCAGTCGTAATGTACTGGTCCTTCTTCAAAACGCTCCTATCCCCTAAGAACTGGGTCGGCAAGAGCGCCCGGAACATCATCATTGCATGCGCTCCAGCCGCCGGGATTGGGCTAGTCTGTCATCGATATATTAAAGATTTATTGTTTCATCCGATCCCTGTTGCCATCGCGTTAATTATCGGAGGAATTGTCTTAATTTGGGTTGATTCTGTCAAAAAACATGCCGATTCTCCACAAGATTCGGTGTCGACAGTCACCGTTAAACAGGCGCTTATTATTGGGATTACTCAAACCGTTTCCTTGATTCCGGGAATGAGTCGATCAGGGTCAGCCCTAGTCGGCGGATTAATGAGTGGATTATCATACGAAACGAGTGCCAGCTTCTCCTTTATTATTGCAGTACCCTTAATCACCGCCGCGAGTATATTTGATTTAAGTAAATCCACCCATCAGTTTAGCCACATGGAATGGCTAGCACTCGGGATCGGTATCATCACCTCGTTTTTGATTGCTGTCGTTTCCATTCGACTAATGATCAGAATACTTAAGCGGTATCATCTTACCCCTTTTGGGATATACAGAATTTTTTTAGGCTCACTAATTCTTTTTCTGGAGTGGCACACATGAATTTTACACGATCAACGATTATTTGCTTTACCATCATTACCATTCCAATGTCCGCGTTTGGGATTTCAACGGACCCAAATAACATCAACCATGCAGGCGACGCACTTTATGTTATGGCTGAGCGTCAAGCAGATCCTGGGACAAAACAGGTACTTTTAGGTACAGCAGCGATTGAATACGCCAAAAAAGGCGACTTAGAAGGCGTCAATTCACTGATACAGGTGATCCGCAAGGGAAAAGAAACAAGCAACCTATCTCAATTAATGAACGATATCGGACGAGCGTTAGTCAACTCAGGCCACATTTCCGAAGCTCAGCAGTGGGTGTCTACCATTCGAAACACCACCGAACAAAATTCTGCAAAAGATGGCATCGTCGGAGCGTTAATTAAAGGAAAAAATATGGAATCCGCCCGTTTAGTGGCGGATTCCGTCACAAACCTAGTGATTAAAAATCGCCTATTAAGTGATGTCGCTGACGGATACTGTACGCTTGGCAATCGAAAACTAGCTGAGGAAACCATTTTACAAATTCGAGATACCAACAAAAATCAACTATGGAAATTGCTGAGCATCGCCTATGCCAATGCAGGGGAGATTAATGATGCAAAACGGATTGTAATGTTGATTTCAGATCCAATTATCGCCGATGAAGCCCGAGTTATAATCATTAAAAATGGCCCAGTCAATGAAATTTTGGACGTATTCGAATCCCTTAAATCTACGACCCTTAAACAAACAGGTAGCGCGCTTGTTGCCTCCGGTATGATTCGACAGAATCGATTTCTGGACGCCAAACCGTTTATCGATTCAGCAAGGGGATCAGCCAATGAAGATATTGTTATTGCGGCGGCATCCATTCAGTACGCGACAGCACGAGATTACGAGCAGTTAGAAAAGTCGTTACAACAAATCAATTCCGTCAATTTGAAAAATGAAGCAACCTACAAATGTGCACTCATTGCACTATCGGATTCAAACCTTGAAAAAGCAATGGATTGGGTCAGTCAGCTACCCGAACCCGGCCGATCGTTCTACCTCCCGCAACTCGCTCGGGAATTCGGTAAATCTGAGCAATTATTATTTACGCAGTTACTCATCAAGCAGATTAATCCTGACACATTACGTTGGGCATGTATGAAGGAATTAGCATGGTCGATGGCGCGAACTAATCCAAATTCAACGAAACCGCTTCGAATCATTGCCGATATCAGTGACAGAGTGTCTCGAAATTTAGCGTTTTCTGGCCTATGTGATATTTATTTGTTCTCTAATGATATTGTATTTGCAGGTCAAGCCGCAGACTTAAACGATTATTCACCGGCACGCGTGTATTGGTACACAACCATCGCTAAACGAGTAACCGGAGCCGAATTTACAAGATGGCAGTCAAAGGCAATCGACGAATTAAAAAATATTGATGCGGTATCGGAAAAATTGACAGCGCTCCTTCTTATATCAGACGCGTACATTTCGGCAGGCAAACCCGAAATGGCCATCGACCTACTTCACCAAGGAAGATCATTGGTAGATACCACGCGCAACACGCCAAATTCCGAGCAATTAATTGAGTTAGGACTCGCCTACCACCGAAGTGGATTATCAAATGACGCCGCTTCATTATTACGTCAAATCAAATCGCCAATTGATAGAAGCCGAGCAATCTCAGAAATCACAGAACCGAACGCTAGCTCACGATATGATCAGTATCGAAGCTTGCTTCGGGAGATTGCATGGTAATCGCTTTTCCGACAATAAATTAAATGGTACAATCCTTGGCTAAATTGCGGGAGTAGCTCAGTTGGTAGAGCACTAGCCTTCCAAGCTGGTGGCCGCGAGTTCGAGTCTCGTCTCCCGCTCCATTTTAATTTGGAAAAGTAGCCAATGTCTGAGTCATCTGTACGTAACATGCAGTTTTTTACAGCCTTTACAGACGAGCCGCTACCTCTCGACGGTGGTCAACTACTGTCAAATGTCACGATATCGTATGAGACCTATGGCACGTTAAATTCCAGCCATAGTAATGCCGTACTAGTTTGCCATCCATTGTCGGGGGATTCGCACGCGTCCTCTCTCAACACTCCAGGCGATCCCGGATGGTGGGATACAATGATTGGAGAGAACAAACCGATTGATACCAACCGATATTTTGTCATCTGTACCAATGTGATTGGAGGATGCAAAGGAAGTACCGGCCCCGCATCTATTAATCCATTAACGCAGGTGCCGTTTGGGCTGAATTTCCCGGTCGTCACAATCGGTGATATGGTCAACGTACAATATGAACTAATTCGTCACCTTGGCATCGATGTACTCCACTGTGTGATCGGAGGAAGCATGGGGGGGATGCAGGCACTAGAATGGGCCATTAAGTTTCCAAACCATGTCCGGTCTGTTGTTCCAATTGCCGCTACGGCCCGACTCTCACCTCAAAGTCTGGCGTTTGACGCCGTCGGAAGAAATGCCATTATTTTAGACCAATCATGGAATAACGGTTTCTATTATGGATTAACAGATCAGCCCGAAAAAGGGTTGGCGATCGCTCGAATGATCGGCCATATTACCTATTTATCCGACGAAGCGATGACGTTAAAATTCGGGCGAAACTTACAAAAAAAAACAGACTACGGATATGATTTCAGTACTGATTTTCAGGTTGAATCCTATTTAAAATATCAAGGAGAGAAATTTGTATCTCGGTTTGATGCGAATTCGTACCTATACCTGACCAAGGCGATCAGTTACTTCGATTTATATAAAAAATATGACGGTCTTGAAAACGCATTCAAATCGTCAACGGCACGATTCCTAATCATTTCAATTTCGTCGGATTGGCTATACCCATCAAAGCAAAGTAAGGATATTGTAAAATCACTCATGAAAATAAACAAAGACGTTTCCTTTGCCGAAATTCAATCCCCCTATGGGCATGATGCCTTCCTCATGCCATGTCCGGATCTTGAACAACTCGTCACCCACTTTTTAGGACACCATGTCACATCGTAAATGGCTGACAGAGCAGATTATTGGATTAATTCCCCACGGATCAAGGGTACTTGATCTTGGTTGTGGCAACGGTGATGTACTCTCAAAATTAAAATCGTCAAAGCAGATTAATGGGTACGGCATTGATTGTAATTTTGATTCAATATTGTCGTGTATCAAGCACGGACTTAATGTTTTTCAAGGTAACATAGACGAAGGGTTGAAAGAATTTTCCGACGGAACATTCGATTACGTAATTTTAAGTCAAACGTTACAACAGGTTCGTCGTCCTACCTTTGTCATGTCGGAAATGTTACGAGTAGGAAAATACGCGATAATCATTTTTCCAAACTTCGCATACTGGAAAAACCGGCTGCAATTTATGCTTGGTAAATCGCCACGAACGCCGGAACTGCCATATCACTGGCATAACACCCCAAACATTCGAGTCGTGACAATTAATGACTTCTATAGCATGTGCAAAAAGAAAAAATACGTCACCCAGCAAATAATACCCGGCAACTGGCTCTCAAAACTATTGAATCGTTGGAGTAATTTTTTTTCGCCAGTGGGTATGTTTGTCGTGTGTAAAGAAAGTGGGATCAAACAATGATATTGAATGAAATCAACTGCGAAAACGGAGTGAAATTAGTACAGTTTGAAAACGGACCAATGGGAAATTTACAATATGCGATTATTGATTTACTCTCGCAATCTATGGCTGTCGTGGATCCAGCCTGGAACACCGATACATTTTTTTCACTATCCGAAAAATTTAAGGTATCAATTGATCAAATTTGGGTAACTCATGGACATTTTGATCATGTCAATCAATTAGATCAGTTGTGTCAAGAATTAAAAAATAAACCCGAAATATATCTTTCGACCAATCCCCTAATCGTCCCCAAATCATCCTCTTGTAATTATCTAAATGACGGCGACCAATTTCGATTTGGCCCAATTGATATCAGGACAATTTATACACCAGGTCACTCACCCGACAGTATCTGTTTTCACTTTGGTAACCATTTAGTCTGCGGGGACGTCCTATTTATCAATGCTATCGGTCGAACCGATCTACCGAAAAGTGATCCTACGGCGATGACCAAGAGTCTCCACAGATTATCGTTGCTAGACGAAAACACTCAGATCTATCCTGGCCATAACTATGGTCCAAAATTGGTTGATTCGATCAAAAATCAGTTAACAACAAATCCCTTTCTTAAACGGGCATCCTCCGGATATTCTGGAAAATCATCGTGAGTAAACTGTTCAAACGAACCCTGGTGCTCCTCACTATTTTATTTGGCAGCATCGCATTCTTTACTTCATTTTTAGCCAGTTGGAACCTTTATCAACATGTGTCAAATGAGTACCAAAATCGCGGAAAATCAATCGCAATTAATTTATCTCAGATGGGTGCGGAGCATTTCCAGCCAGTCCTAAGTGAGACAACGCGAGGGATTATTGATCAATACATGGAAACCAAAGGTGTCGTCTACATTATTATTCGTAGCGCCAATGGGAGCATACTCTACCATACGTTTAACGACCAAGTTCCCGTCGAACTATCACAGCCAGCCCATACTCAAAAATTACTCATTCAAACCCGACAAATTCGCGATCTAGGCCAAGTATTTGAATTTATTCAACCGATTAGAGCTACCGGAGGAGCCGTCGAAGTCGGAATGGATAAAGATCGTGTTAGCGCGTTATCGATTCACACATTCATTTCCCAACAGGTTGTAGTTTTTATTATGTTTATCCTAACAATTGGATTTTCCTATAAATTAGTCAAACGTATCTCCACTCCCCTACAAGATCTTGCAACTTATGCCGACGAAATGTCGAAGTCTGATTTTTTGCACCCCACCCATTCGCAACGAAAAATCATCCGCATTGCTGCCAACGGTGACGATGAAGTATCGCAATTAGCCCAATCATTTATTCAACTTGAGAATCAACTGTTAGCCTATATCAAGAACTTAAAGGAAACGACCTCCATTAAGGAAAAAATCGAAAGCGAACTTAATGTGGCGCGAGATATTCAAATGGATATGATTCCCAGAGACTTCTCAAATTTCAAATCGATTAAATCGATCGATATTTTTTCATTTATTGAACCAGCGAAAGCCGTTGGTGGCGATTTTTATGACGTTATACATCCAAATCGTTACGACAAGCTGCTTTTTTCCATTGGAGATGTATCCGGAAAGGGCACCCCAGCCGCTCTATACATGGCAATTACAACGACCTTAATAAAGGCAACCGCCGGTCAGTCATATGATCCAGCCACAATTTTAACATCGGTTAATTCGAAATTATGCGCCGATAATAAAAGTGGATTGTTTGTTACGGTATTTATCGGAGTTTTGGATCTAAAGACCGGCGACCTTTTGTATTCAGTTGGCGGGCATAATCCACCATATATTGTTTCAGATGGTGTCGTCGAGGCCATTGGAACCCATCCTGGATTGCCACTCGGAATTGACGCCGAAGCCGACTATACCACCGAGCGCATCAAAATGGCGCCAGACTCATTACTGTACCTCTTTACGGATGGGGTGACTGAATCACGTGATTCTGACGGTGAATTCTTTAAAGAAAGCTCAATCGAAAAACTGCTATCCCAGCACGGCCACCTCGGGAGCAAAGAGGTTTGCGATAAAATTATACAAGATCTAACGATATTCTCTCGAGGAGCAGCACAATCCGACGATATTACGATGATGGCCCTTCGTTGGACACCAGGAAACACCTAACTTCATACCACTCTAGGGTCGCCCTGAATGGGTCACAGATTTAAGAAAAATAGCCGGTCACAATTTCTGACTCAGAGTATAACCTAGTCAGCGATTGTTATCCCCTAGCGGACATGCCCTGAACCAACAACAATATATTTCATAGTCGTCAGTTCCTTTAGCCCCATCGGCCCACGCGCATGTAACTTCTGGGTGGAAATCCCCATCTCAGCACCAAATCCAAATTCACCGCCATCAACAAATCGGGTCGAAGCGTTCACCAGCACCGCAGCGGCGTCTACCTGTGACGTAAACCACGAGATATTTTCAAAATCGTTCGATACTATCGCTTCAGAATGCAGAGTTCCATGCTGACGAATATGATGGACAGCATCAGCAACGGATCCCACAATTTTAACTGCGATAATCAAATCCAAATATTCCGTATCCCAATCGCTGTCGGAGGCTATCATCATCGTCGGAACAACAGACCTCGCCCGATCACATCCACGAACCTCGACATTTCGCCCGTTTAATTCAGACACGATTCGAGGAAGGTATCGATCGGCAATCGCTTCATGTATCAAGATCGTTTCACAGGAATTACAAACCGAAGGACGCTGAACTTTGGCATTAAGTATAATTGACGTTGCCCAATCCAAATCAGCGGATTCATCAACAAATATATGACAGTTCCCCACCCCGGTTTCAATAGATGGCACGGTTGCGTGGGTAATTACCGTCTGAATCAACTGGGCACCTCCCCGAGGAATCACTAAATCCACGAGACCTTTCATTTGCACAAATTCAACAACGCTTTCCCGCCGAGTATCATCCAGCAACTGAATACAGTCGGCTTCCGTGGATTCAGAAAAAGCACCTAAAACAGCATTAACAATTGCCTGATTGGACCGAAATGTTGATGAACTTCCACGCAGAACGACCGAATTACCAGTCTTAATACATAGTCCAATCGCATCAGTTGTTACATTGGGTCGGGCTTCATAGATAATACCAACCACTCCTAATGGCACTCTAACCTGGCGTATTTGTAATCCGTTGGGTTGGACCCACCCCTCAACAATCGAACCGACAGGATCGGTTAATGCGGCAATATCCCGCAATCCGGCGGCCATTCCTTCCAGTCGAGCCGGAGTGAGGGTCAACCGATCGACTAACGCTACTGATTGACCGTCACGCATCGCTTCTTCAACATCCATTGCATTTTCCGACAGTATTCGTTCAGCCGAAGCGATTAAACAATCTGCCATTGCCCTGAGTAAGGCATTTTTTTGACTCGCTGACCGAGTCAATAATTGCTGTTGGGCTCGCCGGGCAAGTTCACATTGATACCGAATCGTTCTCATTTCGAATTTACCCAGGTTCCTACAGCTTGATGGGATTGTATCGCAGCGATTATGCCACGTTCACGTCCATTGGCGATAACAACCTCAATTCCCGCTTCAGAAGCGTCTTTTGCAGCCGATAACTTACCTAACATACCCCCCCGACTACGGCCATTTGGAACATCATTCGCAACAGCCAGGACTGTAGAATTAATGGACTCCAGGCGAGGGATTCGGGTCGCGGTCGGATCCGACTTTGGATTGGATGTAAATACACCGTCAATATCGGATAACAAAATTAATCGTTTGGCACCGATTAGGCGTGCAACCTCAGACGACAATTCATCATTATCACCAAACTTTGGCCCTATTTCATGAGTTGCCACGCTATCATTTTCATTAATAATAGGAACAACCCCCCGAGCCAACAAGTGTGATAAGGTGTTTTGTGCATTTTGCTTAATGATCTGATTTTCAAGATCGTCTTTGGTAATCAGTAGCTGGCCGACCGCGTAACCCCGACCATCAAAAAACCGAGCGTATTCCTGCATCAGTAATATCTGACCAACCGCTGCGGCGGCTTGCTTTTCAGGGATAGAATTAGGGCGCCCCCCAAGCCGTTCAGCACCGCAAGTAATAGCACCCGAAGTCACTACTACCAATTGAAACTCCCCACGATCCAGCTCGTCCGATAACTGATGAACCAGCTCCCGGAGATTATTTAAATCCAACCGACGGTCATCTGTTGTCAACAAATTAGTACCAATTTTTACGACAAGAACGGGTGTCATACCTCGACGTCTTTCAATAAAAACTGAACCACTTCGGTCATTCCTAATCCCGAAAATGATGAAATAGGAACAATATCTACACCATTTACTCGAAACAATTCAACAACTTCACTTAAACGTTCCTCATCCAAATAGTCGCTTTTGGACAAAACCACTCGAGTCGGCTTCTGATCCAAGTCGTGGTCCGCACATCGTAACTCATTACGAATCACATTAAAGTCACTAAACGTCGCGTCGGGACCATCAATATTGACAGCAACCAGATGCACAAGTAGTTGAGTCCGCTCAACGTGGCGCAAAAATTCAGATCCCAATCCTTGGCCGTTGGATGCCCCTTCAATTAAACCAGGAATATCAGCAATGACTATTTCCCGATCATCGGAACGTAAAACACCTAAGTTGGGGAACAATGTAGTAAACGGATAATCAGCAATTTTAGGATTTGCCCGAGTTAACGCCTTTAAAAGTGTCGATTTGCCGGCGTTGGGAAGCCCAACGAGCCCCACACTGGCAAGCAATCTTAATTCCAGTCGAACCGACCGTTCATCACCTGGCAAGCCCGGCTGAGCATAACGCGGTACGCGATGCGTTGAGGAGGCAAAGTGTGCATTACCAAGACCACCTTTTCCACCACGGACTACTACAAATTCCATCCCATCGGTCACCAGATCGGCAATTAATTCGCCGTCAGTAGCAAATACCATCGTCCCGATCGGAACATTAATTCGCAAATCAATACCATCGGAGCCAAAGGAATTTTTCTTAAATCCAGCTCGACCGTTCTCAGCGACGTATCGACGTTTTAAGGACAAATCCATCAGGGTTTGAAGACGACGGGAAGCCACTAATACAACGTCCCCTCCACGCCCGCCGTCTCCCCCATCGGGACCGCCTTTTGGGACATACTTCT
>RHAI01000270.1 GCA_010028705.1 bacterium | reverse complement strand
GCCTTGGACCATTCTGTGACAAACAGTTCGTGATCTCGATACCTCATGACGCGATTCGCAAACAGTACTTTTGCGCGTTCCGATGCAGTCGTATATGACAATTTTTCAACAATCATCCCGAAAATAATACACCGATCAATATCATAGGATGCGAGCAAATCCGCCTCCCGCACTATATGATATGCCGTCTGAAATTCGTGAAGCGTCGGAAACCCCACCTTCATAACTTTGGAATACGACATTGTGGAAATGATGGATCGAATGACATCAAACTCCGCATCGGTAAACCAGTCCCTCATATACTCACGCATCTCCCCGATGACCGCCGCCTCGTCGGATACGTATTTGTGGTCGCACATATCGTGCAGAATCGCAGATGCGATGATAATATTCTTTTGTGATTCCAGCTGCGGATTTTTCGCAACTTCGCTCTCGTATATCTGCTCGGCAAATCGTTTCACTTCCATGCTGTGTTTAATTGCATGTGATTCGTCAATATTGTATCGCTGTGTGAATTCAATCACACAGCGGAACGCTTGGTTTTGCATGTTGTTGTTTATACTATAGTATAAGAAATTAAATTCGCACAGTTCAATTTTATCAGGTAATCAGGGAACCTACGGTTCCCTGATACAAACGAATGAAAAATTGAAGTACTTTTGTAGGAGGTTACTTTATCCTACCTAACCCAACCAAATAATGAGTACTACGACACTTAGACTGCGCTACATCAAGACGAGCGACTTGCACGCTCCCCTATCTCACCACATCTGGAGAGACCCCGACGCCCCCGTCAGCGAGGGTTTCACAATAATCCCCCACGACACGGCTCCGATGAGAGCAATCGGAATGGACGCACAAGCGGACATGCTGGATAATTACAAGCACTCACCCGCGCCTGCACCGGGTGAGTCGAACTATATGACGACCGATGCGGACTTTGTCTTCGAATACGTGGTTCGTGACGGCGAGTTCGAAATTGAAAACAAGAGGGCCCGCGGTGGTCCAGACAAGGCTCTGTTGCGCGTTCGATTCTGGAGACTGATCTCG
>RHAI01000269.1 GCA_010028705.1 bacterium | reverse complement strand
TCCGGTGTGAGTTTTAGACTCGCCGTGCCCGCCACTCCCCCGGCAGTCGTGGGGGCTGCATTGGATGGAATGCGCAACCAATGTGCGTGCAAAGTCGCCATACCGTCCAGCTTGATTTTGTCGGGCTGTAAGCAACCGCAACCGTCGCCAGTTTGGTCGCCGCATCGCCCGATGCGCTTGGACATGACATTCTGCACGTAATCCCATCTTTTTTCTCCAGGATATTCCAATATGTGAGCGTGTTGAGTCTTGTCAATGAGCAATTTGCTGCACTTGAAACAGACGCATTTCAACACTTTCATTATTTCCTTGATGTGTTGAATGAAGAATACGGGTCTCCCTAACTCAATATGGCCGAAATAACCGGGCGTGTCAATATGAGTCAGTCCATCGGTCGGGCAAATCATGCCCGGCTCCAAGACGCCCATCCGAGGGTCGAACAACCCGCCATCGACGGGCATTCCTCCCATATAAGTCTCTCTTCGCGTGATTTCGGCGACCGAATTCTTGCGAATCTCCTCGGGGGAGAGAAGACTAAATTGAACACGGATAATGCGAGAGGGAGTTTCGTATTCACTTCTTACTTTAGACATGGTTGATACGGAGAATAGGTGAAACTATAATATAGTGAATGATATTTTTAAGTGGGTTTAGATAATCAATAATAAACTGTGGTATGTTTGTCAAAATGTTTGCGATGCGAAGCGTTCAATTTTTGAAAGGGGTATCCCCGCTACACACTACGCGCCGCACGCCGCACGCCTATACGTGATAACATATTGTGTAAAAAACATAAACGCGCGGTGGTATGATATTCTAACAATATAGATAGACACCATGCCGGCAAATAAAAAAAAGCAATACAATCTGCGACACTCGAAAAAGCGGGTCGAGCCGGAGTCGTCTTCCTCTGAGTCGTCGGATGCGTCTTCTTCTTCGTCGGAAGACGAGATTTCCGATTCAGAGTATCATCCTTCCTCGCCGTCCAATTCCTCGCGCAATAAATCATCCTCCAGTTCCGACCACGACGAGGAAGACACGGTTTATACA
>RHAI01000268.1 GCA_010028705.1 bacterium | reverse complement strand
ACCAGTATCGGGTGGTGGTCTCTGCAGAGGGATGTGAGGCGAAACTTAGTATGCCTGCCACCATCAAAGTATCAGCACCATCAGCTCGTTCCTGTCAGGGCACCATGGGTGATTTCTCTGTTTCGGTAGTACGTTCGGAGGCAGCAACTTATCAACTGCGATTGGCTGTCATAAACAGTACCCCGGGGGACCTTGCCGCTGTCACATTGGTCAACAGGAACACCGGGACATACCGGAATCTCATCAATGGAACCGTTCTTCAAAACAACCAAGAAACCGTGGTTGGGTCTATCAGCCAAAGTGAACTTGATACTTATGATACGCTGACGGTTACTCCCTTTTTCCAAAATGGAACTTGGTCAAACCAAGTGGCGGATAGGAGTACCGATTGTTAAATGCCGAGTGGTGGGCCCAGTACGCCTCCGAATGGCAAACAAGCTTCCAACTCTGGGTTTAGCTTCTCTGGATCGTTCACAATGGATCAGATAAGCGGAAATTATTTTAACCGAATAAAAAATGTTCCGATTGGGTTTAATTTAAGTTTCGACAGTATCGATAGTATTCAGTTCTCGGGTGATAATTTCTGGGAAGTAAAAACCGGACCGGCTAAAATCACGTTCACGGGAGACAATCAACACCTGCTGGATAGCACAGTAGCACCAAAATTTGCAAATGTTCCTATTTCTATTCGAGTGTACCCACCACGAGGCGATGGCCATTTTTCATTGGTGTTTAATTTCGTATCCCCCGAAGCGCCAGAATACTTTGGCTTTGAGATCCAAATGAACGATGCCCCATTGGCGGCAGATGCATCCGCTAATTTACAACTGAGCTCTTTTTCCTCAAGGGCAAGTGTCATCCTGCGTAGATATGTAACTCCGTTTGCGATGTCGGACTTTGCGTACAATTCCTCAATAGCTACACTCAGATTTACAGCTCCAAATTCAGTTGCGAGTGAGCCGCCCCCGTCCACAAGCACTTCGTACGAAAACTTTCGGCCTTATCTTGCTCGCTCGGGTGGACTAGTCAAGGTAAGTTGCGGGGCTAATC
>RHAI01000267.1 GCA_010028705.1 bacterium | reverse complement strand
GGCGGGCGAGAAGGGCGCGGCCATTAATAATTTGGCGGCGATTATTTCAAGTGCAAGGAGTGGGATGGTAGATGCGGGTATGAAGATGGTGGGGGATGGGTTACGTTCGTTGGGCGAAATGGCGCAAAATGTACCGGATCCGGTTTATGATGTGGCGTCAGTTGCGTTGGGGCTGAGTGCATTAGCATTTGAGGTAGGAAGCCCGATTGGATGGGGAATTGCTGGTGCAAGTTTGGCTGTATCAGGTGCAAGTACGTACAAGATGTATAGTAACGGGGCTAGTGGTGAGCAGGTGTTGATAAATGGCGTGTCTGCTGCAGCGGGTCCGTTTGTATCACCTTTAAAGGGATTTCAAATCAATAAGGCGACTATGTTATATAATCACCTAAGGAATTAGATGTAAGTGTCTATAATATTTAATAGCGCAATTTGTGTTGCAATTGCAA
Organism: bacterium; assembly: GCA_010028705.1. Taxonomy (GTDB): domain Bacteria; phylum Margulisbacteria; class Marinamargulisbacteria; order SXXA01; family SXXA01; genus RHAI01. The sequence goes on along the minus strand of RHAI01000267.1, from coordinate 618 downwards.
ATTTGGTTTTTTTTCTATTCTTTCAAATAAAATTTCAAATTTGGGCTTCTGAAAATTTCCGTTACCGCATTGGAAGGGCTTTGTTGGGAAGTGTGTTTTTGTTTTTTTTGGCGTTGGCTGGGCAGTCGGTGAGAGAAGCGTGTTCAGATAGAATTTACAAAGAATTTAGTTGGGTTGGCGTCGTTTTTCTTATCTCCTTGGGATGCGTGTTGATAGCGGGCGGAGGAAAGGAGTATAAAAGTGACACGTATGCTAAAAAATATTTGGGATTGACACAAATTTTAGTAGGGACATTGGTGTTGTCTTGCCTAATTCCGGCTTTGATTCGTTAGGTGAAAATACAATTTTAATAAGGGATCAGTCTGTGTTTGTATGTAATGGCGGGTATACGGGATATGACACGACGTGAATTGGTGAAACTGACAACGGGTTGGGTTCTGCTAGGGACGGATTACACGTACTATTATCAAAACCATTTGGCGACAGTCAGTTAAAACGGATAGATTATCGCGGAATATTGGTACGATACGGCGGGAAACTTAGTAGTATATCGTTCGGATCGTCGTCGATCGTGATCAACCGTGCCAATGCGAGACCCTTACCAACGGTTGTGTTGGC
>RHAI01000266.1 GCA_010028705.1 bacterium | reverse complement strand
TTTTTGTTTTTGTTTTTGTTTTTGTTTTTGTTTGTTTTTGTTTTGTTTGTTTTGATAGGTTTAATTATACTTAACCCTTCTTCGTTGTTTTGGCGTGCTCTTAGTAGTTCTTGAGCTTGTCGCAGAGTTCGTTCTTGTGTTGAACGAGCGCAATCCGGTCAGCCTCCATTCCGTCGAGAATGTGTTCGAGTTGCGCGATCGTGATGCGATGGAATTCGACGACACGTTCGATGGGACAACTCGTGATTTGTGTGGCAATGCTGCTGTGTTCCTCGACGAGAATCGTAATTTCAGCCTCAAGTGTGCGGATGGAATTCTTTGTCACGCGAAGGTCTTCGATGATTTTTGTTTCCTCGTTTTGCTCGACAACCGGTTCAGCAACAACGACGGGCTTTTCGGGTTCAGCCGCAACAATCGTGTCCTTGGGCTTTGTGTTGCCTTTGACAACAGTCGACCAACCGTCTTTGTCAGTCGTCACAATGGACTTCTTGGTGTTCGCGGAAGAAGAAGATTTGTCGACGACGGGTTTCTTCTGGATGGGTTTCTCACTTGCGCTGGAACTGGAACTGGAACTGGAACTGGAACTGGAAGACGACGAAGGAGCAACAGTGCGCCATTCAAGCTTCTCGCCTGAATCGTAGACATTCACGACACGCATTCCTTTCGCCATCGCGAATAGGACCATTGCGAATGAAACGGGCGATTCGCCAACAACGCTGCGAAACAATTCAGCAAGCGCTTTGCGCGTCGTCAGTGAACGGATGTGTTTCGATTGAGGCGAGCCGTAGAAAGAACGGGCAATTTCCAACGCGCGGTCATCGACGGTGGTCTTGAGTGGCTCGGTGTGCTTGGAAGTTGCGGCGGCGGGGACAACGGGTTCGGGAAGGGGTTTGGCAGACGTGTAATCGATTTCAATGACGACGTGATCGCGACGTGATTTCTTCTTGCCGGCGGCTTGTTGTTGGGGCTTCGAATCAACGAATTCAACGACAATACCACCATTAGTGCCATCGGCACGAGTAGAAGCAGAGACACGGGGAGATACGGATTCGGCACGAAGGAGAT
>RHAI01000265.1 GCA_010028705.1 bacterium | reverse complement strand
CTCGACGAGCGTGGAGAGTTTAGTGCCGATGTAAGGGACCCAAACGGAAAAACAGTTGTCGAATTTGGAGAAGGTATTTTTGAGGATGGATTTATGCGGAATAAGAATGACATTTCCGGGCTAGAAGATTATTTGAAATCTATGAAAATTATCAAATCTTCTGATCGGCTTGTGAAAGGAAATTAAATTTATGATGCAAATGAGTGATTCGGTTAGAAGGAAATTAAGTTCGAGGATTCTCATGGCGCATAACGCCTTCGTAGAAATTGCGGACTATGCCGATGAGAAGGGCCTTAAAAGTATTTTAGACAAGGCGGAAACAAACGCCGAAAGGCTTTTGGGGGTCGCCCGGTATCTTGAAGCATTGGGTACGGGATATTACGGCGGGTTAAAGCTAATGAAGAATCCTAGAGTTTATACCGGAAAATTATATCCAAAAATTGAACTTGCGATTGACGGTAATTATGTGGGAACAACGGCACAGTATCCATCCCTAAAGTCAGCATTAGAAAATTTGAAAGAAGAATTTCCTATGAAAAAAGGAAAATATCTTGTCGCTTACTATCCCGGTCGCCCCGGAATGAGGCGAATTAAACTGAAATACTAAATGTCATGGCTAACGGACCCATCACCCCGGCGACTGAAATGCGGGACCCGGCGACGATGTTGCTATGGTCGGTAGGTCGGGCCGTTGAAATTTGGGCCGGGATTCGGATTGCCGGACAGAATGATCGCCCCGTAATGCGGGCGGTTGCCGGGTCGGTTGCGGTGCAGGCCGGAATTTGGTTATGGTCGAAAATGGGGGACAATATGAACAAGGCACTTCCCTCGATTGAAGCGGTCCAACAAAACAAAATCGTGGATATGTTTTTGTCGTACATCATGCGCGCGGGGATCATGGCCGGGGGAATGTATGTCGCAGGGTTCCGTAAAAATGTGATCCGGGACGGGTTGGCGGGGGCGTTTGTCACCGAGGTTACGGTGATCGCCATGAATGGGAACGCACCATGAAAAATGTCATTATCACCAAGGGTACAAGGGATTCCTTCGAGCTTTTTCTTTTGGG
>RHAI01000264.1 GCA_010028705.1 bacterium | reverse complement strand
TGCACAGCCAATAATTGAATCTGCTACAACTACAATTATTGCCTCTGCAACTTCATTTATGACAGAAACTCCAACCGCTGTAACACAAGTAGCAACAGCAATTGCAACAGAAATTTCTAAATCTGAAACAGCAACAGCTTTAATTCAAACAGCACAAACAGCAATAGATACAGCTACAGCCACAATAGCTACTGCCACAACTGCAGTAGCAGCAGTAGCACCTGCAAGAACAGAAGCTCAAACACAATTAACTCAAGCAAATGTAGCAATTAATAATGCTCAAGATGCAGTTAACGCATTAGCCGCAACCATAGGAACAACTCAGAATGTTCTTTCTAATGTCGATGATGCTGGAGTTAGAATGACTCTTCCATTTAGTTTACAAATGGGCGGAGTACTATATTCAAATGTATATGTAGGATCTAACGCAACAATCACATTTGGAGTAAACGAAGGTTCAAATTATTACTCCACCCCAAATGCACCATCTGTATCTGTAGCGGGATATGATTGGACTACATGGAGCAATGGATCTGGTGTTACTTATTCAACAACTGCAAGTACGTTATCTGTAGCCTGGGATGTTAGACCTTACCCACAAATGACTGCTGATACACAAATGACACAAATTAGATTTAATGCTGATGTTAACCCAGCAGACGGTGCTTGGATGGCAGATGTAAGTGTGACTGGTCCGATACCAACTGGGGCTAGATTTAATGTAAGAGAAAGAACAAATGGTGCAATAACTGCAATACAAGATACAAATAGCGGTCCTGGATTTAATGGCACAATAAATCAAGGTGCATCATTTACTCCAATTGTGGATACAAGTACAGCAACAGTTCAAGCAGCAATTAATGCTGCTAATGCACAAATTGCTACTTTAAATACTGCAATTACTGCAGTTGTTGCAGCAAATACAACAAATTCAAATACTGTGATTCCAACTATTGCAACTGTTTCACAAAATACTGTAACTTCTTTAAATAATGCAAATACAGAATTATCTAATAAAACAGAATCTCTTGCAATTGTATCTACTGCTGTACAAAATGTAATAGCAGCACCAACAGTTAT
>RHAI01000263.1 GCA_010028705.1 bacterium | reverse complement strand
GAGAATGGCACTGGATCCGCAGATATGTGGCTCCGTGCAATCCAGAATTTTCTCGGCGATGAGATTTTCGAGCAAATTCCTGACAAAGTAATGAACCGATTCATTATGTCATTCTACGCCCGTGTTTCATTTGCGGTGAAGAAGTCGAACCGGATTGAAAATTGGATTCAGGAAACCCTGATTCTACGAATGCTCTGCAATGAAATTTTCGGTACAAATGAAGGAATGACAAACAGTGTGGCAGGAGCCCCCCAATTGTATATGAAAAAAGCATACGAGGAAGAGCATTTCCGTGCTCACCTCGAAAAGTTTAATGCGCAGACAAAGCATTATTTGGACTGTCTCCAAAATCCGGATTATATTCCCCCATCAACAGTTGGGTGGACACCCGAATTGAAGATGATTTTCATCGAAGAATTGCGCAAATATCTCGAGATCGATGTTTCTAAGGTTATACCAGAGGTTATAACCGAGGTTATTGAGGTGGAACCAGAGGTTATAACCGAGGTTATTGAGGTGGAACCAGAGGTTATAACCGAGGTGAAACCCAATATGGAAACCGCCACACAGACTGATATAATGGGGTCAGATATAGTGGAATCTGAAACAGAGGATTATCCAAAACCGGAAGTGATAAATATGTCGACAGTCAACCAGAGTAATGCTGCGGTTTACAACAATGCGATTGAGTTGAATAAATTCATGAACGATATGAAAAATACTGGAATCACAGTCCATCAAGTGGAATTGGTGAATCGTATCACAATGTTAGCGTACACACTTGGTATAAATCAGGAACGTGCGCTTTTTCATGGTTGCATTACCAATCCATTCATTGAGTATATCATTGGCGAATATATGGTTGATAACCAGAATAAAGGACGCAATGCATTGATGTCGCCAGTCCCACATACCTTTAACAATCCTAACATCTGTTAGGAGAGATTGAAAAGGTAAAGATTTGAGTAATGCGTGAGTGTGTATGTGTTATGTCAAAAAATAATTCATTATTTTTCACAATTCGATTTTTAGGTATCTGCGATTGCAAAGTTATAGAAACACATGTTAAATAATTTCAAA
>RHAI01000262.1 GCA_010028705.1 bacterium | reverse complement strand
CGACATCCCCAGAATATCGAATACCCCCATCTGCAATAATTGGGATCCCACGATTGGCCAATGCACGCGCCACTTCATGAATTGCGGTAATTTGTGGAACACCAATACCAGCCACGATGCGGGTTGTACAAATAGAACCGGGTCCAATACCGACTTTCACTGCATCGGCGCCGGCTGCCACGAGTGCTAACGCGGCTTCCCCAGTTGCGATGTTCCCTGCGATTAATGGGAGATTTGGATAATGCGACTTAATCCAACGCACACGGTCAATCACGCCTTTGGAGTGTCCGTGTGCGGTATCCACGATCACCACATCCACCCCTGCGTCGACCAATGCAGCGATTCTGTCTGATGTATCTGGGCTGGTACCAACCGCCGCACCTACGCGCAATCGCCCTGAGGCATCTTTACAAGCAAACGGTTTTTCCTTTGCTTTTTCAATATCTTTGACGGTGACCATCCCGCGCAATTGAAAGTCTTGATTAACAACCAAGATCTTTTCCAATCGATGGATACGAAACAGTCGCATGATTTCTTCACGATCTGCGCCTTCTCGCACAGTGACCAACCGATCTTTCGGGGTCATGATATCGACAACCCGTTGATCCAACGAGGTAAAAAATCTCCAATCCCGACGCGTCACAATACCGATCAATTGTCCCCGATCGACAACCGGCAGACCAGAAAAATTATGCTCTGCTGTAATCGCAAGTAATTCTCGAATAGTTGCTTCTGGATGAATGGTGATCGGATCGGTAACGACCCCACTTTCATACTTTTTCACCAGATGCACTTGCGCAGCCTGATCTGCGATGGTCATATTTTTATGGATGATGCCCATGCCGCCTTCCTGCGCCATAGCGATAGCCAGGCGTGATTCGGTGACGGTATCCATTGCAGAGGATAATAAGGGGATCTGCAAAGATAATTGGGCGGTGAGATTGGTTAATAGACTTACTTCTTTTGGTAGGACTTCAGAGTACCTGGGTACCAGCAGAACGTCATCGAAGGTCAAACCCATTGGGAGGTTTTCAGATTGGGACATAATGGTCCTCCTTCGGCGTGCGATGAAGAGGACATT
>RHAI01000261.1 GCA_010028705.1 bacterium | reverse complement strand
TACAGAATGACTCAAAAACACGGCGACAAATTCAAATTGACGCCAGAACAAATCCTGAAAATCGGCGTCAATGAAAACGGCAAGAAATTCAGCACAATGAAACCCGCGACGCAAGAGGCGAAAGTGCGCGAGATTCTCAATGACACCGTGTTCATCGACACAATGATTAAATTGTCGGGATTCGGCCATTTCGAGAAACTGCTCCACACATTTATGGAGAAGAACGAAACTGGCAAGCAAATCCGCATTGAAAATTTGCTGTTTAGTCTAAAGAAACTCGACCGCGTGGGTAATTATACTTTGCAACATCCAATTGATATGGAAGGAATCGCCAAATTATGCGAGAGGCATTTCAAGGTATATAATGCCATTCTCCGAATCGACCCTGAAGTAGGCCGCGGATTGGTCGAGATGGTGTTCATTGAAGTGGAACAATCCGTAATTGCGCATTTAGACTCCATTCGGTTTGCGAATGAAGCGTTGGCATATTATGAACAGATTCTCAACACGATATATCGCCCATATTTCGGCGAAATCCGCGATTGGACTATCTATCCAGAATATTTGTGTGAAGCCGCCAAACGTTTAATCAACAAGGCATTGAATGTAAAGCACACCATTGCGATTTCCACTTTAACCCGCGCAGTCGCCATTTACCAGAAACTCGGAATGTTGTCAATGGCTGAAGTGGAAACTATGTTGATGTCTTTAATTACAAACCCGAATCGATTCAATGGTCTGATTACTGGGTGTGATGATAATGCAGCGGTTCCGAACATATCTGAATTTGTCTCTGTCGGAGAGAGTCTAGGGTTGGATATGACAGGGTTCTTGAAATTCGTGGTATTGAATCGAGAGGAAAATTACACAGACCGCCAATGGATAGAGAAATATATGATATATCGCAAATTTGGCGAAATCTCACTCTGCACTTATTTACAATTCAAAATTGCTAACATAAATCCTCTGCCGGAATGGTTCTTGGAAGAATTCGACGACATCGTCAAATCGCCTTGCCACCAACTCGACTTGTATTATCTAACGCATATCCAATCCAGGTAAGTTTTACCCTACAACAATAACAATCAACCTTTCTAGGACACTCTTTT
>RHAI01000027.1 GCA_010028705.1 bacterium | reverse complement strand
ATATCTTGGGCGGCCGTTGCCTGGGCCGCTGTGGCTATTTCTTGGGAATTAATAAAATCGGCGACACGCTTGTCTGGTGAAGAGAGATATGGGTTTAATTGAGCAACCGATATCCCTTGCGCCGGACTCGGCGGGGTGAGTTTACCCCAGTCCGATGTCGTTGCTCCCAACTGCGTCGCCCACCACGTCGCGAACTGTCGATATGGGTTGTCAGGCCTAACGGAAGCCTTTCCTGAGCGCGATGTGATTTTCCCGTCGAATTGTCGTTCCAGGTTCACGGTGCGATACTCAAATCCTTCGACACGCTGAATTTTTTCCGTCAATTCATAAATGCGTTTAAGAAGTGTGATCGCCGCCTGGGTGGCTTCATCCTGACTATTAGATGGCTGCCGATCGCATCCCATCTGTTGCCCGTTCGATTGGGGGGGGTGATTTTCTTTATCCCCCTCCCCACCTCGAGATGCCATTCGTTCAAATGCGAGGTAGGCCAGGATGGGGAAGAGCTCTTCCGCGACAGCCGCAATCGCAGCGCTCGACGGCGTTTGAACTTTTAATCTATCGTTTAATTCCTTAAGGGTCTCTTTAAGTTCGCGACCATCGTTTGCCAAAAGGGTTGGCAACTGGCTCAGACTGCCCTTACGAGTGGCCTGTAATTGTCCCAACAGATTGGACCCACTCAGTCCTACTCCGTGTAGACCGCTATTACCCCCAGGCCCACCAACACTCCCTCTCATCATGGCGTTACCGGTCGACGTGATACGTCGTGACGGAGGGATGGTCCTCAAACGCCCGACGTTGGATTTCCGCGAGACAGTCCATGGCAAATTTCTGACGCGACTCTCCGACTTTCATCAAGTCACCCGTGGGCGATAGTTCATACATGACGGAGGTTCCGCGCCCGTGCTCCAGTCGCCATCGGGCGGCCCCTTTCCACATTTCTTCAACATACCACCCATCGTCATGGGATGAGGCGTGTTGAATCCGCGGCAAGGACAAGGCCAAATCAATGGGATTCCTGAACGGTAAGAGATCCCGAAATACCGGATAAGAAATATGTTTGAAAAAACGTCTCATTAAAACTCCTTAAGGCAAATAATTATGGGTAACCCCGAAAGGAATAGTGTCACAGCAACTCCAGTTTTCCCATTTTCCGGCGAGTTCAAACCATTAACGTCGAACGACATCCACCTTATTATCGAAAATAACCCGGACAAAATTTTATTTATTTTTGAACTCGACCGCGGCAATGACATGCCCCCCGAATTGCCGGGCCTCCGTCTTTCCGATATCCTCCACCCCTACGATGCACTCCATTAACCCCCAAACGATCACCTCGATTCTGATGGTTCGCCATGATGCGGTGGGCGACATGATTGTGGCGTTACCGGCGATGTATGCCATTAAAGCCCACTATCCCAACGCACGCGTGACGGTCATGGTCTCGAATTATTCTCCCAACCGTCAGATTATCGAGAACGAAGGTATCGCGGACGAGATTCTGGTCACCCCATCCCCACAGTCGTTTCGGGAATGGATGGATGTGGTTCGTATGATCACGGCGCGATCCTTTGATATGGCGATCCACTTTTCAAACTATGGCCCGGTGGCGTGGGCCTGTTTTTGGGCCGGGGTTCCCATTAATGTCGGGGACACGGCGGTGATGGGCTTATGGCCGGTGTTTCGCCGATGGGGCACCATCGATCCCCCGCATAACGTCATGGCGCACCGAACCCGCTATCATTTTTTAATGCTTAAAAAACTGGGAATCTCGGCGACACCCTCCCCGCTGCGGCTACGGGTGCCCCCAACCGATACTCAGACGATCCAACACGCACTCGCCGCTGCAGGCCGGCGACCCGATCGACCCATGATCCTGATCCACCCGGGTGCCAACGGTGGAAACAAACCGGTGACTCCGGACAAATACATTGATTACATCCATTCCCTCAGAGCGACCTTGGATTGTGATATTTGCCTCTCCGGGTCAGGCGCAACGGAAGCGGCCATTCGCGACACTATCCTCCACCATGTCAACGGCGGCATCATCGATTTCGTCGGGCGCACGACGGTATCAGAGTTAATCGCCCTGGTCGGGTTGGCATCCGTGGTGGTGGGGATCGACACCGGCCCCTCCCATATGGCGGCCGCATTACAAATCCCCCAGGTCCTATTATCAACCACCAAACGGGTGCTTCCGTTTCGGTGGGGCCCCTGGCTAGCGCCCCATTTGGTGGTGCGTCAGAATCGTCGATGCGCGTTAGTATGCCAGGGACCAGCCTGCCCCGAATGGACATGTGTGACCGATTTACCAACGTCGGAAATGGTCAGCCATACGTTATCGCTGTTACGCGGGGCCGGAGTCCGAACCTACGCCCAACAACAGCGCTATTGGTTCGGGCTGTGTATGACGATCCTGGTATTGTATGACCCCACCACCCACGATCAGGCGACGGCATATGTCGATCAACTCGCCCAATGGGATGTCACCGCGATTGCCCATCCGGTGGATGGGCCCCATCTGACGACTCTGTGCGTCACCCATGATGTTCAAATTATTCATAATTTCTCATCACAACGCCGGTATCGACTCGCCATCGTTTCACAGCTGTTAAACCGTCAGTTATCCCACCCTCCCTTGCTGATTCACGGGGTTCACTCGTTTGACTCCGACATGGAAATGGTGGCCTTTTATCAGGACAAATTCGACACCCGAGGGCTGTTATAGGGCGTGCCATTCCTCCCGACGCGGCAACCGAAACTCCGACAAATCCCGCGTGGGATCCAAAAACACCAACCGTAAATATACCATTCCGTGTTCGACACATTGGTTGACCATTAACGTCCCTGAACGAGCCAAGTGATCCCGCAACCGTTCCGTAATCTGATTCCCCGTATTCCCAGCGCCCGGTACAGGCCGGAAACATACGGTGACAAAATCGCTCGGGTAAACCAACTCATAATCGGGATCCGCTGCGATTATCGTCGCCACCTGGGTGGCATGACCAACACAGGTATCGACCCAGCGTTCGTATCCCTCATCCCCCAATGCCATCCACATCATCCAGAGTTTAAACACATCGTTACGCCGCCCACATTGGAGCGACAAGTGACCGGAATCGAGATCTCGATGGGCATCGTAATCGTGATAGATATACGGAATTCCATCCGTACCCACCGCATCCCGCAATAATTCCGGACGCCGATTGATCATAAACGCCGAGCATATTAGCGGGACCCCCATCAGCTTATGCGCATCCCACACCATCGAATCCGCATCCTCAATACCCACCAGTCGGGACCTCAACTGACGGCTTAATAGCGCGCTGCCCCCAAACGATGCATCGACATGAAACCACACCGATTCCGTGCGGCAGATGTGGCCAATGGACTCCAGCGGATCAAATGCCCCACGAATGGTAGTTCCCGCGGTTGCTCCCACGAAAAAAGGGATTGTACCGTCACGGCGGGCACGCCGAATCGAATCATGGAGGGCCTCCGGAATCAGTCGTCCATCCGAATCAACCGGGACGCGCCAGAGCTGGTGCCCCCCAATCCCGGTGGCAATAGCTGCTTTCTCGTAGGAAAAATGGGAATCCTCCGACACCAATGCAATTAACGGGGGCTGCCCCCCCAATCCCCGTGTTTTGATGGCCGGGTTATGGGCATGAAGCGCCGCCACCATTCCCATCAAATTCCCATTACTCCCTCCCGTGACAAAGGTGCCGGATGGATGTTGAAATCCCGCCAAGCCACCCATTTTCTCGATCAAGTAGCGTTCCATCAGGGTCGCTACCGGCGCCATTTCATAGGTATACAGCGAGGTGCTCACCACGGATGCCGTCCATTCCCCCAATAAGGCCGGCCAATGCCGCCCCCCAAATAATTGATTAAAAAACTGAGGATGTCCCGTGTCGACCGAATAGCGAAGACAGGCCTCGATCATGTCGAACACGGTATCCACCGACGCGCCATCCCGTGGCAGCTGAACGGACAGTAATTCGGCCAGTTGACTGGGCGGGTAATAGTCGACCACCCGGGAGTGGGGCGCCTGTTGTGCCTCCAAATACCGCGCTACTCGTTCAAAAAACGAGGCTAAAATTTCCGGAGTAACGCTCAGTGAGTGGCGCCAGTCAGCGGTCATGAGGACATGCTACTGCTGCGCCTTAATCTGGTTGAGCGCGCCCCCTAATTTGAACCACTCAATTTGGGACTCATTATAGGTGTGATTGACCGTAATCGACACCGACGAGCCATCCGCATGGGTGACTACTACGGTTAGGGGTTGCCCGGGGGAAAAGGTGGTCAGTCCCATGATATTAAATCGATCATCTTCCTGGATAATGTCGTAGTCATTGGGGTCACTAAATGTGAGCGCCAACAGGCCTTGTTTTTTCAAGTTCGATTCATGAATCCGGGCAAAAGATTTGACTAAGACGGCACGCACGCCGAGGTGGCGGGGTTCCATTGCGGCGTGCTCTCGAGACGATCCTTCGCCATAATTTGTTTCGCCAATAATGATCGATCCAAGCCCTTGGCGTTTGTACACCCGTGCCGAATCGGGCACTGGCATTACTGTCCCGAGCCACTGATTTTTCACGCTATTGGTTTGGTCATTAAATCGATTGACCGCGCCGATCAATAAATTATTCGAAATATTATCCAAATGACCCCGATACTTCAGCCATGGCCCAGCCATTGAAATATGATCGGTGGTGCATTTTCCCTTGACCTGAATGAGGAGCGATAAATTCGTCAAATCCGTCCCTTCCCACGGTGCAAAATTTTCAATGACCTGAAGTCGATCAGAGGTCGGTGATACATTAACATCGACGGTTGACCCATCGTCCGCCGGCGCCTGATACCCGGCATCTTCAACCGCAAATCCGTGACGTGGCAGTTGATCTCCAACCGGCGCGGAAAACCGAAATTTGGCCCCCGACGGAGTCGTGAGGGAATCGGTCATCGGATTAAAGGTCAACTTACCCGCGATCGCCATCGCCGTCACAATTTCGGGCGACGCCACAAAGGCATGGGTATTGGGGTTTCCATCATTGCGTTTCGAAAAATTACGATTAAACGATGTAATAATGGAATTGGGTTCGTGAGCCTCGGCCCCATGTCGGTTCCATTGGCCAATACACGGGCCACACGCATTCGCTAGAACCACGGCGCCCAGCGCCTCAAACGTTGCCAGCTGGTGATCACGTGCCATCGTATAACGCACCAATTCCGACCCCGGTGTGACGGTGAATTCGGCGGCACATGCCAGTCCGGCATCCAGGGCTTGTCGGGCCAATGACGCGGATCGATCAAGATCTTCATAGGACGAGTTGGTACAGGACCCGATGAGCCCCACCGATACCGCCTCTGGATACCCATTGTCCTCAACCGCTCGGGCAAACTGTGAGAGCGGCCAGGCTTTGTCGGGTGTGAACGGCCCATTGATATGGGGCTCTAAGGTCGATAAGTCAATTTCGATCACTCGGTCGTAATACGATTCGGGGTCCAATGCCACCTCCGGATCGGCCTGCAGGTGAGCGGCAATCGCTGTAGCGGCCTCGGCCACATCCGCACGATCCGTCGCTTTCAAATAAGCCGCCATATGATGATCGAATGGAAAGATGGATGTCGTCGCGCCAATTTCAGCCCCCATATTACAAATGGTTCCTTTTCCGGTGCATGACAGTGCCCCCGTTCCCTCCCCAAAATACTCGATAATCGCATCCGTTCCACCGGAAACCGTCAAAATACCCGCCAACTTCAAAATTACGTCTTTCGGAGACGTCCATCCATTTAAGGATCCGGTTAACTTGACCCCAATAATTCGCGGAAATTTCAACTCCCAGGGGAGTCCCGCCATCACATCCACAGCATCCGCGCCTCCGACGCCGATAGCCACCATTCCCAACCCGCCAGCATTCGGGGTATGCGAATCAGTGCCAACCATCATGCCTCCCGGGAAGGCGTAATTTTCTAATACCACCTGATGAATGATTCCCGCACCGGGCTTCCAAAACCCAATCCCATATTTATTGGAGACCGATTCCAAAAAATCATACACCTCATGATTGACGGTCGCCGCCTGGGCCAAATCCGTTTCCGCACCCAATCGCGCCTGAATCAAATGATCACAATGGACCGTCGACGGGACATTGACACGCCGTCGCCCGGCTTGCATAAATTGCAACAAGGCCATCTGGGCCGTCGCATCCTGCATCGCCACCCGATCCGGCGCAAATTCGACGTAATCAACCCCACGATTGGCAGGCCCAGAGATACCCAGGTCCCACAGATGGGTGTACAACACTTTTTCAGTCAGGGTCAATGGTCGGCCAATGTGTTTTCTCACCTCAGGGATCCGAGTGTCATAATGGGAATAAACCGATCGAATTTTATCGATATCGAACGTCATGGGCGCCATCCTCCAATTCAAAAAATAGGGTTCCAAGATATCAAATTCACGCGGAAATCCCAACCGTGATACAGTGGTAGCCTGTCTAATCCGGATGGATCGGGCATCGGTGGGATCCTACCCCAGGGGTCGGGTCTGCCCCTGCGTACCATTAGCCCAACCACGATCAAAGGAGTCGTCATGAAAATCCTGGTCATCGAAGATGAAGATAAAATCGCTCAATTTATACAAAATGGCCTCAAGGCGGAAGGCTATTCCGTTGATCGTGCCGCCGACGGTGCCGATGGTTTTTTCATGATTACTGAATCAGACTACGATTTGGTAGTTCTGGATTGGCGTCTCCCAAAAATGGACGGATTAACGGTCTGTAAAATGGCACGAAACACCGGCAAAAAAATGCCCATTATTATGCTGACATCCCGAGATTCCGTCGACGATCGAGTGGCCGGACTGGATGCCGGCGCCGACGATTATTTAACCAAACCATTTTCGTTCGAAGAATTATTGGCGCGGGTCAGAGCCCTGGGTCGGCGGTACACCCCCTCCCCCCACACCGTCGTGGATATCGGAGACTTGGTGATTATGCCCGATACCCACCGTGTCACCCGTGCCGGCAAAGATATTAAACTGTCAGCTACCGAATTTAGATTGTTGCGTTTTTTGGCTGAAAATACACACCGGGTAGTCTCCAAATCAATCATCCTCGAGAAAGTCTGGGGATTCGATTTTAGTCCTGAAAGCAACATTGTGGAGGTGTACATCAATTACCTCCGAGATAAAATTGACAAAGGTCATTCATCCCCATTAATTCAGACGGTCCACGGGGTGGGTTATCGGCTATGCGTCGTCGACTAAGTATTTGGGTAAGCGTCTTCCTAAGCGTGGCACTCTTGGTGTCTGGAGTCGCGATGTATTCCTACTATCGATCCCAACTTCTCAAAGGGGTCGATGACCGTATGATTCGGGCGGCCAGCAACATTGTGGCGGCTATTGCCAAAAACCCACGCCGCTTTTCCCGAGATCCTCAGCGATATATTTTTACAGGCACTCGAAACGAATACACCTCGGGATCGGTATTGGTCCAATTTATGTCCTTGGACGGGGAACTTACCGCGCGGTCTCCCGGACTGGTAAACTTTTTTTTACCATTTTCGCTCGGTGAAGACGATGTCATCAAAGATATCGAGATTGACGACGGTACCAAATTAAAAATTTATCAACGCCTCATTGTCATTGGCGAGCGAAAAATGGGCTACGTGGTGGTGGGGCAGCCAGTCACTCAGGCCTATCATAATCTCGAAATTTTACGAAATATCATCATCGTGATCACCGTACTCAGTGTGGTTATCCTTGGGTCACTGATCAGTGCCCTGGTATCCAAAAATGTCATGTCCAACCACCGCCGATTTCTCAGTTTTGCATCCCACGAATTACGCACCCCGCTCGCGATTATTATCGGGAACGCGGATATTGCCCTCAAGTCCAAGAACCTCGAGGACTATGAAACGGCAGTGACTGTCATCCGAGATGAAGCGGAGTGGATGAAACGCTTGGTCGCCAATTTACTATTAATTTTCCGGAGTCAAGCGGGATCGGAAATTATTATCCCCAGCCACTTTGACCTCTCTGAACTGATGCTCGAGGAGGTCGGATCCCTAAAACGACGGTTTCCCGATAAAACAATCGATATCCAACTCCCCAGCACATCCGACTGCTATGCCGATCCCGACAAAATCCGCCAAGTCATTCGAAATCTGTTGGATAATGCGGCCAAATACTCGCCCACCGGGGGCCTCATTTCGATATCGGCCACCACCCATAAATCGAAAACGTCGGTAACGGTAAAAGACAACGGACACGGCATGGATCCGAGCACGCAAAAACATATTTTTGATGCGTACTATCGGTTAAACTACACCGACATCGAGGGCGCTGGGCTTGGCCTTGCGATCGTCAAATCAATTATTGATGCGCATCACGGAAAAATTCATATTACGAGCACAGTGGGGAAAGGGACCGAATTTCGGGTGGAGTTCCCCCACTCATCCATTAGGCGATCGCGATCGCGTCAATCTCAACGCGGGCACCTTTTGGTAACGCCGCCACTTGAACGGTCGCCCGAGCCGGAAAAGGCGCCGACATAAAACTGGCGTAAACTCGATTAAATTCCGGGAAATCCGCCATATCCGTCAGATACGCTGTAATTTTTACAATGTTCTGCAATGACGATCCCGCCGCCTCCAAAATGGCCGACATACTGGTCATGATTCGAGTCACCTCCGCCTCAATCGACGATTGCACCATGGTATCCTGCCCCGGAAGTAAGGCGATCACTCCCGACACATACACCATGCCATTCGCAACAATCGCCTGGCTATACGGCCCTACGGGTGCAGGGGCCTGATCAGTCACAATTACGGTCATCTTTTTTTCCTCCAAAACTAGTGTAATCCGTGGGATACAACCTCAAATTTCCCAACGTGAACGGCATAGTGATCGATGTGATACTGCCGCAATACCCGCTCAATTTCGGCGCCGGACAACGCATCGGCATACGCATCAAACGACACGGATCCAAACTCACGCTTAGCCTGCCCCGACGCCACAAGGATACGCTGTAATTGTGGCGATGCACCGACGGTTTTCGACGGCATCGTGGCTTTCAAACGTGATATCTCGCTGAGGGGATGATGGGTATCCGCCACCAGAGTCAACCGGTTGAGCGATACGAGAATATCGCGCTCGAGGGCTGAGGTAAATGTCCACCGACGACATTGGATAGACACATAGGCTGTCGATCCCATGGTGGGCAGAACAAATCGGACAGAGTGAACGGTGATGCCCCATCGGATGGCCAGCATTAGCAACACACTCACCGCCACCGTAACACCCCGCCATTCCCGGGAAATGGCCGAGGTCATTACGGATTTTAACCGTGTCCTGAGCACTTAGTGGGGAACCATGCACCCAAACACCGCATCGTAACATCGGTGGCACACGGCGTTGCGAAGTGGCAATATTTTCCAACAGCGTTCGCACTTGTCCCCATCAGCGACCGAGGCATGGATATCAAGATCCCCCGGACGTGTGACCCAGTCAACCGCACTGACAATAAAAATGGCCTCAAGATCCGCGTCGGGACGCGGGTTAGGCGATAGAATTTTTACTTTTGCTTCCAAAAAACTTTTGACGACTTTGTCTTTCCGGAGCGGCTCGAGTTGCTGATACACCGCCTCTTTAAGGGTTAATAATTCCGACCATTTCTGCGTTAGCGCGTCGTTTTTCCAATGATCGTAATCCGACGGAAACAGCTCAAGGTGAACCGATTGTCGTTTACCCACTTTAGTGAAATAGCGATAGGCGTCCTCCGCCATAAAAGGTGTAATCGGAGCCATCCACCGGATGAGTGCATCGGCTACCGCATGCAACACGGTTTGGGTGCTGCGACGGGTGGGCGACTGAGGGGCATCGCAGTACAAGCGATCTTTCGTCATATCCAAATAGAGGGCGCTCAATGTGACGGCACAAAAATCGTGGAGTCGGTGGGCCAAGGTATGAAGGTCCACCGTATCGTAGCATCGCCGACAGTCATCCGACACCATCGCCAATTCAGCCAGCGCCCAACGATCGATTTCATGGAGATTCCCAACCTCAACCGCATGATCCACTGGGTCAAAATCATATAAATTAGACAGACAAAATCGAATCGTGTTGCGCACTTTCGAATAGGTATCTCGATGTTGATTCAAAATTGATACCGCCACTCCAATATCATTTTTAAAATCGGAATTCGCCACCCACCACCGCAGAATATCGGCACCAAAATCCCGAATCACTTGCTCAGGGGCCACCACATTTCCCACGGATTTACTCATTTTTCGGCCTTTATCATCGACTAAAAATCCATGAGTTAAGACGGCGGTGTACGGGGCTCGACCGCGGGCAGCGATCCCGATCAATAACGATGAATGAAACCATCCCCGATGTTGATCCGACCCTTCCAAATACAGGTCTGCCGGCCATTCATGGTGGGGTTCTAACACTCCCGCAAAACTCGCACCCGATTCAAACCAGACATCCAAAATATCCGTTTCCTTAGCGAAGGTACCGCCCCCACATTGACTACAGTGGCAGGACTTCGGAAGGATCTCATCGGCCGATCGCTCAAACCATGCCAAGGTACCCTCCGCCGCCACGAGATCCACCACCGCCTGGTTAAATAGTCCGGTCATTTCACTATGCCCACAGGCCGTGCAATTAAACACAGGGATCGGAATCCCCCAGAATCGCTGCCGAGAAATACACCAGTCTGGCCGATTTCCAATCATCGATGTAATCCGATTTTTACCCCACGCGGGTATCCATTGCACCGCCTCAATGGCCGCCAAGGCCCCCTCACGTAATGTGGACTTCGTATGCGCCATCGGGCGATCCATCGCCACAAACCACTGGGCTGTTGCACGAAAGATCACCGGTTGTTTACAGCGCCAACAATGCGGATACGAGTGGTTAATCCATTGGAGTTTTAATAATTTACCGGCGGCGTCTAGGGCCTGACCGATCGACTTGTTGGCATCAAATACGCGCTCGCCGGCCCAGGGAACCTCCGACGTAAAGCGTCCGTGATTATCCACCGGCATTATTGTTGGCAAATTATATTTAAGGCCAACCACATAGTCATCTTGACCGTGGCCAGGTGCAATATGCACGATGCCGGTTCCATCGTCCTGAGTGACATAATCGGCCATGACCACCGGGGACGAACGATGCAACAACGGATGGTCCGTGATCGTTCCATCGAGATCTTGCCCCGAGATCCGACGGGAGTTTATGACGGACAGGTCGAGCAGTGCCGTTAATCGATCGGCCAACGAAGCGGCAACCACCAGATGACGATCCGATGTTTCGAGGACGAGATAGTCATAGTCAGGATGTGCCGCCAGGGCAACGTTGGCGGGTAACGTCCATGGCGTGGTCGTCCAGACGAGAATATCCACCGGTTTCTCCCCCAATTGATCTGCGAGGCCGGCCGACGGTGCCGCGACCCGAAATGTCACAAAAATTGAGGGCGATTTATGGTTGGCATATTCAATTTCAGCCTCAGCTAACGCCGTTTCACAATGCATACACCAGTGGATTGGTTTTTTCCCTTTATAAATGACCCCATTGGCCGCCATATCCCCGAAGAGTCGTATCACTTGTGCTTCATAGCCTGGCGTCAGGGTAAGGTACGGGTGATCCCAATCCGCCCAAATCCCCAATCGCTTAAACTGTTCTTTTTGTGTCGCTACATGGGCCAATGCAAACTCTTTACAACGATTTCGAAACCATGCGATGTCATTTTTTTTATGCTCGTCGCCGGCCGCCTTCAATTCTTTGATCACCTGTGTTTCAATCGGCAATCCATGACAATCCCAGCCGGGTATCAGTCGGGTTTTAAATCCAGCCATCCGCCGGGCTCGACCAATTATATCCTTGAGAACCTTATTTAAGGCGTGGCCCAGGTGGATATTACCGTTTGGGTAAGGCGGGCCATCATGAAGCACAAATGTGGGGCGATCCGACGAATCCAAGTGAATCGAATCCACCACTCCCGACTGAGTCCAGTGAGTCAGCAACTCAGGCTCAACCTGGGCCAAACCAGCGCGGATCGGAAAGTCGGTTTTGGGTAAATTGACAGTTTCTTTTAAATTAATGGGTTCCATCACAAATTCATTCTCCTAAAATTTTTGGTTTAAATAGCGTTCAAACGCGCTCACGTCCAACGAGCGGCCGGTCACTTGGCGCATTAATTCATCCGAGGTGACCGATCGACCTTTCTGATGGATGGCGGTATTTAGCCACTGCGTTAGAGGAATCCAATCACCGGCGGCCATGTGATCTGACCAACGAGGTATTTGGTGGGCCGCCGCCTCAATGAACTGTGCCGCCATCAGATTACCAATGGTGTAGGTGGGGAAATACCCAAATCCGCCACAGGCCCAATGGACATCTTGTAGCACGCCCTCCCGGTCCGTGGCCGGCACCACGCCCAATTCTGATCGCATTAGTTCGTTCCATGCCGATGGCAAATCACGCACTGCCAGTTGACGGGAAAACAGGGCCTGTTCAATTTGAAATCGGACACTAATGTGAAGATTGTAGGTCACTTCATCGGCGGAGACTCGAATACAGGTGGGCATCACCGGATTGATCGCCGCAACAAACGAGTGAGTCGACATGTCCGCGAATTCCGAAAACTCAGTGCTGAGGATCGGCAAATACGTTTGCCAAAAAGGAATCGATTTACCAATAATATTTTCCCACAAACGACTCTGACTTTCATGAACACCCAATGAGATACTGGTCCCGACCGGCTGACCAAACCATGCCTCCGGAATTCCTTGTTCATACAGGGCATGCCCGCCCTCATGGAGCGTGGATGAAATGTTTTCCATAATGTCCGTATCAGAAAACCGAGTCGTGATGCGACAATCTGTCGGATGAAAACTGGTTGAAAACGGATGAGTCGATCGGTCCAGGCGCCCCCGCGAAACGTCAAATCCGATACGCCTCAAGAGATCGTGGCTGATCCGTTCCTGACGATCGATCGAAAACGGTCCCGTCGGTAACAATGGCACCGATCGTCCAGCGGTCCGATCTATAATCGCCCGAAGTATCGGCCGAAGGTGAGCAAATAACTGAGAGACATACTGAGTCGTCATGCCAGGTTCATGATCATCCAGCAATGCGTCATAGGGTTCGTGGACGTAGCCGACGGCGTCGGCCCGCTGTGCGGTTAATTGGATGAGGGACTCTAAAATCGGCGCAAAGGACGCAAAATGATTGGTAGCTCGCGCATCCGCCCAAATTAACTGCGCTTTAGAGGTCGTTTCGGCCATCGCCACCACCCAATCCTTCGACACGCGATTGGCATGAACCCATTCGCGATAGGCTAGCTTTAAATTAGCCGTGTCCACCGGAGACGTGATGCCGGGATCAATGGCCCCAGTCGCTAAATCCACATGCTCACTGAGACATCCGCGAAACCGATCGGACGTCACTAATTCATGGGCCATTTCGGCCAGAAACGCACCTTGAGTGGCCCGAAAATCAGCCGCACCCCGAGGCATATAGGTCTCTTGGTCCCAATTTAAAACAGCAGAAATACTACTGAGGATACTATTTTTTTTATATAGCTTAAGTAACGGTTGAATCATGACATGGCAGGGTGGGTCACCTATTTTTAAAAATACTACCTCAATCACCCAATATTCGCGACTACTAACGCGGCGAGGTGCGGGGCTCGATCTCACCGATCACACTCGTAGCCTCGTCGTTGGCATAATACTGGAGCGGGATAACGACACAGAAAAATTATCTCAAAGGAGGTAATCGGCGAGTCCACCGATTCGCTTGTTTTGCCTGATTGAAACATTTCGACAGCGTATCCTGAATCCGACTGTTGACTGTGTCGTCAATTAAATTAAGCAGAGGATCATCAGAATAGTTATAGGTAGCGTTTTCACGAAGTTTAATACCCATGTAATCTTCAAGCAATCGTTCTCGGGACGGTTTTCCTAAGCTATTTTTAGCGATTTCGATCAATTTATTTGAGTTTGGAGACCCGTTTCGATCATTTACATTCGTCAATTTGAAAATTAGCGCCACTCGACCCAAGATTTCGTGAGATTTGTAAAAACAATTGGAAAGATACTGGGGATTTTTTTTTGACATTCGAGTCAACACACTATTTACAAAAGAAATTCCAGGTATCTTTGATAACTGTCGATATACAATATCGAGTCCCATGATCGAATCGCTAGACCGAGCAACATTGAGCTGAATCAGAACATCACGAACGCTTTCAAGGGTGTCATAGCTTAATTGTACAACCGGTTGATAGCCCTTTCCGGTTACCCCATTCTCCCGCCGTTGTACACCCTGTCCAAGATTGCATATGAAAATATCCTGTGACGTAATATAGACGGCAATATCATGCCCAATGTAACCCGCACTGACGACAATAGATTCGCCATCTTGAAGTCGATCTAAAATATTCCCGATTTGGGTATGATCCAAATCTCGAGCGTCAACACCCAACTCAAGTTCACGCTGAACGTCCTCGATGGCGGCGATTAGTGTGGGGGCAGTCCCATTAACCGTTTTCAATTGCCCTTTCGCACGCTCTAGCATTTTGGCGACCATTACACGCCCCACGACGGACTCCCCTCCGTTTACGGAGCCCGTGATCGTCGCCGCAATTAATTCTTCATTCGACACATCCACGACTTTGCCATCCTGATAACGACGAGTAAATTTGAGTGCCACCTTATCCAAATTAGAATAAATCACCTCTCCAACTTGCTGACCATATCTCCAATTCCCCTCATAGGTATCCCCACTAGTATGTTTCAACGTGCCAGATCCATGATATTTACCGGTATCAAACTGCCCCTCGTAAACACTTCCATTTGAATAGGTCATCTTTCCCGACCCATGAGGCTCTCCATTGTCAAAGGGCCCCTCGTACACATCGCCATCCAGATATTTCATCTTACCGGTGCCTTGAGGTGCTCCATTGTCAAATTGCCCCTCATAACAAGCCCCTGTCGCATCCCGTTGTTTGACACTACCTGAAATAAACCTCCCTTGGTTAAATTTTCCCTCCTGATAATTACCATCCGTAAACATGCGTTTACCTTGACCGTGGGGCACATCATTTTCAAATGATCCCTGATAAATGTCGCCATCTTTGTCGGTAAGTTTCCCCTCACCACAGAATTTGCCGTCACAAAACTGCCCTTCATATACGCCTTCGAGTGATGTGTACTTACCAATTCCATTTGGAACACCATTTAGAATGGTACCTGTGTAGGATCCATTTGTTTTGTACGGTATGGTTTGAATAGGCTGGTGAACGATTACTGGACTAATGGGTTGCTTTGGACCTACCGTATTAGGATCAAACCGTCCATTCGTTCCGTCATATATCCCATTGCACCGACTAGCTGAAGACGCTTCTCCTGTGTTTTTTGTAGGGTCAACGGGCATAACCTTCCTAAACTGTGGTAACGGGCACATGTAACGGACGATCCAACTCATTGTTCCCCCCCCTAGGCATGACTACACGCGCTTCCCCATCGCCGTGGACCAATTCACCCGATCAGACCATCAATAACGGCGACCCTCACTCCGTTTAATCGTCACCGATTCCCATGGTTAGCCAGTGGTTAAACATCCGAAGAGTGCGCCGCTTTTTGCAACCACTAACGCGGCGAGATACGCTAGCACCACGTAGGCCACGGTCATGGCAATTGGAATGGTCCAACTATGTGTTTCTTTTCGAATCAGTGCAATCGTTGTCCCACATTGCATGGAGATCATAAAAAATACGACCAACGCCAATATCGACGGTGTGGTTAACGCCGGCAAATGCGTAGCAATCAGCTGGGCGGGCACTCCATCCGCATGAAGTGCCATCATTGCCGCGAGTACCGAGACGAATACTTCGCGCGCCGCAAAGGACGCCAAAATTGCCACGCCTATGCGCCAGTCCCATCCCATCGGTGCAAACAGGGGGGCCAGCCACTGACCCAACCGCACCAACCACGAGGACTCCACACTCGGAAATTGCGACAACCCCCATACAGCGAGACTGACTACTAAAATCGCCGGCCCGGCTTTTTTAATAAACTGAAATGTATGCCGAGAGGCATTACGCAGAATGGTTGGCCAATGAGGCATCTGGTAACGTGGCAACTCAATATAAAAACTATCCGCCGCCGATCGGCTGTAGAGTGAGACTATCTTGCCAATGAGCACCGCCACCCCAATACTCACGGCATAAATTCCGACCATGCCAACAGCTGATTTAATAGGATCCCCATGAAACAGCATCACCAACAGCAAGCCGTACACGGGAATCCGGGCCGAACATGGCATTAACGGGATCATCCACAACGTAATTAACCGTTGGGTTTTGTGAGGCAAGGTTCGTGTTGCCAAAATAGCTGGGATTGCACACGCCGACCCCGACAATAACGGCACAAAACTTCGCCCCGACAGGCCCAACTTGGACAGCGGCCGATCCACAATGACCGCCGCCCGTGCTAAATAGCCACTGCTCTCCAAAATACCAGTGGCCAAAAACAACAAAAATATTTGCGGGGTAAACACGACTACAGCCCCAATATTTGCGATCACACCATCCACTACCAGGGTCGTCCATCGGCCACTCGGTAGCCAAGTATGTAACATTTGAGTGATCAAGCTCCAAGCAGCATCGATCGCATCCATCGCGGGACTCGCCCCCGAAAAAATCACGAAGAAAAACAACGCCATAATCAGTATGAACACCACCCCTCCCCACCGGGGGTGCAATGCCCAGCGATCGAGGGAATGGCGTGAGATCGGAGGCACCCACGTTGTCCGAGTCACCGATATGGCCCAATCCGATGCCTCTTTCCACAATTGAGCTGAATCGGGGATCAGACAACGGTCCGCTGACGGGGGAACATGGGACACAACGGTGTCGATGGACGGTAATCCGGCGCCAGTGTGGCTGTTCACAAAGTACACGGGAATACCAATCTCATGCTCCAGCCGTCGAATATCAATGGAACCGCCATATTTTTTTATCAAATCCGATCGTGTAATGATGAGTACGACCGGATACCCTTGCGTTTGCAACACCCGCAAGCCCATTAAATGACGCTCCAGTTGAAAGGCATCCGCCACGTACACCAGTAGATTGGGGGTCGTGGTCGCATCCGGCACAATCGAATCGAGGCGCGTCAACACGGTATGGGTCACTCGTTCGTCATCGGAATGAGGCGAGAAGGTAACAATGCCAGGAGTATCGATCCAATGAATGCGTGAGCCATTCACCGTCGTGGTGCAGAGATTATATTGCACCGTGGATCCAGGGTAATTGACCGCACTATAATGCGACCCCGTAAGTTTATTAAAAATACTAGTTTTACCCGCATTGGGAAATCCAATACAGGCAATCACCACCGAGGGGCTATTTGAGCCGAACATGAATCAGATCAGCGTCAAATTCGCGCAATGCGATATCGCCTCCGTGAACCGAAAAAACACGAGGCCCACCGAACACCGACTCTTTGACCGCCGATACGACTGATCCCGGAGTAAAACCCAAGGCAATGAGCCGCATCGCATGTGAACTGTCGCCACCAACATTTTCAATAATGGCGGATTCATGGATTGCTAATTGACTCAACACCGACATAGGGCCTCCTACATGAGATTCAGTATCAATAAGGATACGGTCGATGAGACTCAGTGTCAACACGAATCTAGCGGGAACAACACCCCATCGCGCCGTCGTTCCGAGATCGTATCTCCGGCCCCGCGATAACTCTTCCCCCCAATCGTGGGACTATTCCAGTGAGGTCGTGAGCTCCCCATTCGACGCGATGGTTACCCGACCGATCCGCTCACCATTTTCGGAATACAGGGTCGCAGACGTTGACGTTGATACGTCGGAGCTAACAAACGCTCCCGTCAATCGTCGCCGAGCCCCGTCAATCGATATCGAGATAAGAAATGGATAATTAACCCACCCGTCAGGAGTGTTGTCGCTGCGGCCAAAAGAACCGTTCGTGATAATTAACTCTGTGCCGGATTTGTACGAAATAGTGCCGTTCACTGATGCACTAAAATTATTACTGGAATACTCTGTTACGAATAGCCGCGCAGACGTCGTATATGACGGCCATGTACACGTTTGAAAATTGTCACGGAGTTCCGGATTCCCAGTCGAAACAACGCAATTCCAATAAAATATCGTGGCTTTCATGTCTGGGGTAACCGCATTATGTAACTCAAAACGGGTCCCTGAAAATATTCGCTGAGTGACACCGTCAAAGCCAACATTCATGGTAGTACCCAATGATGTACTTTTGTCTGTAACCCACGAGTTTTCATTAGACGCCGCTGTCATGGTCTGACCCCGTCCCAGTGCCGAAGTCCCTGCGTTTGATTTTGAAGCAGAGCCGTTATAATCCTGATATGCCTGTCCAACGGCTGTTAATATACGCTGACGATCCGCATCAGATAAACCTAAGTCGCTGGACGACGACGTCGCTTTGCCACATCCAGACAGCCCCATCACTGCAACAAAAAGACCCAAACACATAAAGTAACGATTAAAATGAGCAAAACTCAATGGAAACGCCCCCTTTGAAAGTTTAGAAAAAAATGTATGGTGAGACGGTTAACAACTCACAGGCAGGAAATTACACGTATTAAGCGATTAAATCAAGAGAACGTTGATGCGGACCTGGACCTCACGAAAAAGAAACCCGAGACTAAATCTGCACGTCAGGAGCGGCGGTGTATGGCGAATAGCCGTTCCCACAAATTACTGTAAGCCCGAATAAATTAACCCGCTAAATGACTCTCCCCCAACTGACCACAGGCCGCCGAGATTTCCTGGCCTCGGCGGAATCGAATAGTCACCGGGACTTTTAATTTTTTTAACCAATCCCTCGCCTGGGCCATTTGACTGGAGGAAACCGGCTTAAATGGAATTCGAATATGGGGATTGAGGTTAATCAAATTCACTTTCGCATTTAAATATTTAGCTAAATTCGCTAATTCCTTAATATCCTGTTCCGAATCATTCTGCCCGTGGAGCAAGGTATACTCGAGCGTCAATTTGCGATTATGCGACGACTGATAGTCATGCAAGGTTTTCGCGACATCAATGATCGAGTTTCGACCCTCAATTGGCATGATACGCGCCCGTTTCACGGGATTTGCGTTCCCGACCGAAAACGCAAGATTAATGGCGCGCTGATCGGCAATCAACCGCTTGATCCCCGCGAGATAACCGGAGGTCGATACCGTAATATTCCGCTTGCTTAGGTGAAACCCTGCCTCCGATGTAATGATATCAATTGCTTTAAATACATTGTCATAATTTAACAGCGGCTCGCCCATGCCCATAAAGACTAAATTAGTAATCGGAAACCCGCGCTGCTGGACCACCGTAATCTGAGCGATAATTTCGTGCACCTCCAGATTACGCTTAAAGCCAACGACCCCCGTCAAACAAAATTTACAATCTACCGGACACCCACATTGGGAGGACACACACAACGTGTTGTAGGCCTTCTCATGAAGCACAACGCACTCTATTTTTTTACCATCCAACAAG
Source organism: bacterium (assembly GCA_010028705.1). Lineage (GTDB taxonomy): Bacteria > Margulisbacteria > Marinamargulisbacteria > SXXA01 > SXXA01 > RHAI01. The sequence continues at coordinate 875 of RHAI01000027.1, read as the reverse complement.
GTTAAAACAAATTTAGTGGCACTGCTATCCCCCGAGGGCACTACCTCCACATCCGCCATACTTTCAAGGGTCAGCCGTTCGGCCAAGTCGCCACGAATTGATTTGGACAAATTCGTCATCTGATCGAGGTCCGTCACATTATGATGAAATACCCAAGTGAGGATTTGTCTGGCGACAAATGGTTTATACCCCCACGACACCATCAGCGCCTCAAAATCAGACGGACCCAGGGATAGCGGGTTAATCCGGGACATGGTTTATATAATCTATGATTTCATACAATTTCCCAAACGTATGACGATTGTAATGGAGGATAAGCCGAGGCAACCCTGGGAAAACCGGCTGGTCCATCGTCAGCGAATCAGAATCGACCTGCTCGATCGTTCCTTTAATCAGGAGCGATGCGAATTTTTGATTCATGTCAGCCAAGGCGCGCGGCGACAACGGGTGGGATAAGCGAATAATAGTCATGGAATCATGGTACCGAATCGAATGATATCGCCGATAAAATTGCTCGATATGCGCCGCCGCTGCCTCCGCCGATTGGAGATTACGAAACAAATACAAATCATCATCGGAGATGTAATGCTGCCCCAACAATTCATCGTGTACAAAATCCACCCACTTATCCCAGTAGGTGTCCCCCGGCGCTGACAACAAAATGATCGGACGCGGCGCACATCGGCCAGTTTGAACCAAAGTTAACACTTCAAAGGCCTCGTCATGAGTGCCAAACCCGCCCGGGGATAAGACGGTTGCATCCGACTCCTTAATAAAGGTCAATTTACGATTGAAGAAATATTTAAACGACACCAATTTTGGATCCCCGTTAATGAAAGGGTTAGGACTTTGCTCAAATGGGAGCAAAATATTCG
>RHAI01000260.1 GCA_010028705.1 bacterium | reverse complement strand
CATGAGAGAAAAACGGGTGATGCAGATTAAGCGTGGCCTGATGAAACGGGCCAAGAAACTCCGCCTCGGGGCGAGGAGGACGGGGGCGTATGTTTATGGGACATTGAGGAGGATTGTGGGGAATCCGGGGGATTCAGATTTTACGCCCGTAGTTTTCCGAACCTTCCGGGGAGATAATTCCGTCATAGCACTTTTCCCTTATGAGCCCGGGAATAATGATGCTTTTACTATGATGAGTTACCAACATATCGGACAGCATGGTATCGCCGATATGGGACTTACTGCATCCTACACACGCCCCTCCAAGCCCGATGAAATTCGGCCATTGAAAGAGGAGTTACAAAGGATCGGTTACAAGTTGAAAATTATGAGCCGGATTCCCGGGGATGCGATTAGGGTTCGACGAGAAAAGTTGCAGAGAATTGTGCGGGGGAATCCTATGCGCTCCTCTTTCGATAAGCCAACATTCGGACCCGGACAAGCGGAGTATCGCCGGGTCGATACTACTACGATGGCCGGGATGAGAGAGGCTGAAAGGTTGCACCGGGCCGGGTGGTATCAGGGTCAAGTGACTCCATTTTCTACTACTTATTATAGAAAGCGGGCGTTGCCTAAAAGTTCGATTGCAAGACAGATTCGGGGGAATCCGGGGACAAGATTTGTTTTTGTCACAATCTACGACAAGTATTTTAATTGGAAAACAGATAACAACCGATCCGGCGGGCAACCTTTTTCTAGTAATTCGGAATTGAAAAGGCTTTTGATTAAACTAAAGTCTGCCCTTGGATTGCGAAAAGATCAGATTGAGATACGAGACGAAAGAGGATTACGACGCAACCCACCCATGTACGCCCACGGTATGATGTCGCACCGGACCCACGGGTTGAGCCTGAAACAGATGATGAAACTTTACCGAATGGTAAGTTCAGGCAACCCGAAAGCCGTGATGTTCGCCCGCCGGACCCTTGGGATTCCGATGAGTGAATCCTTGCAACAAGTAAAAGCGGTCGTGTATCATCATGTCCTCGACCTGAAAGGAAAGATATGAAAACAACGATGGCAGATATTTACAGAATCATGGGAAAAATAAATTCCGAAGGAGGCAAAGT
>RHAI01000259.1 GCA_010028705.1 bacterium | reverse complement strand
CACCAGGAGATTTATATAATACAGCAACGATTCAATCTGTCTCATTAAATCCTCAACAAGGACAAAATGTTTCTATAACAGTTGGATCTTTATTAGCATATATTCCTGGTAATTCATTAATTGTAGTGAATTCAACAGATTCTTATACTCGTTTTGAGGGAACGGTTGATTCTTACGATAAATGTACTGGTAGTTTAGTGATAAGGGGTATAACCAATATATTAGGTTCATTCCCATCGACTGCTATATTTAATGTAAATTTAGACGGAATTGATGGTCCAACTGGTTTTACAGGTCAAACTGGTGCGACTGGATCTACCGGTTATACTGGTTCGACTGGACCTACCGGTTATACTGGACCAACCGGTAATACTGGACCGACTGGTTCTACCGGTTATACTGGACCGACTGGTCCTACAGGTTATACAGGTCCGATTGGATCGACCGGTTATACTGGACCGACTGGATTTACCGGTTATACTGGTACGACTGGTCCTACTGGTTATACTGGTCCAACTGGTTATACAGGTTATACTGGATCTACCGGTTATACTGGTTCGACTGGATATACCGGTTATACTGGACCGACTGGACTTACCGGTTATACTGGACCGACTGGATCTACCGGTTATACTGGACCCACAGGACTTACCGGTTATACTGGTTCGACTGGTCCTACAGGTTATACTGGTCCAACTGGTTATACTGGACCGACTGGACTTACCGGTTATACAGGTCCGATTGGATCGACCGGTGATACTGGACCTACTGGATCTACCGGTTATACTGGACCCACAGGACTTACCGGTTATACTGGACCCACAGGACTTACCGGTTATACTGGTTCGACTGGTCCTACTGGTTATACTGGACCGATTGGACTTACTGGTTATACTGGACCGACTGGATCTACCGGTTATACTGGACCGATTGGACTTACTGGTTATACTGGACCGACTGGATCTACCGGTGATACTGGACCGACTGGATCTACCGGTGATACTGGACCGACTGGATCTACCGGTTATACTGGACCGACTGGACTTACCGGTTATACTGGACCGACTGGATCTACCGGTTATACTGGACCCACAGGACTTACCGGTTAT
>RHAI01000258.1 GCA_010028705.1 bacterium | reverse complement strand
TGTACCCCGTATCCACAAAGACTTGCTTGAAGAGCGTCAGGATGGCCGGGTACAACCACCGATACTCGATGAACGTAAACATGCAGGAGTTGCCCAGGTACGACCGGATCCCTGACTTGTACGAGTCCGTTGGGTTCAAGTTGTACGGGAAGGACACCGAATGCATCGGCCAAATGTTGTAGTCCGCTGGCGAGGTTTGCGTTTGTTGTTTGTAGGGCAAATCGTTTGGATCAACCGGGAAAACTTTTTTGAATAGGCTGGGCGTGTTGTCCATTTGGACCAAATAATTGCACCCAAAATACGCTATCAACATCGTCTTCCACACGTTGTGGAACGATGCTGTGATGAGCGCGGGCCAATCATTCTTCTGGTCTTTATTCTTTTTCATATCGATGGCCGACTCGGACATTTAATATATAGGTCCAAGAAATTAAAGCGCGTTCTCCCCCGAATCAATCGTTTTTTTTCAGACAACCACTATATGAAAGTGAAAAAGACCAGGAAAGTCAAGAAAGTGAAACCGCGCAAATTCCACTTTTACGATGATCAACAATTCAGGTTCACGGGAGTGACCTTTTCGGACGATGGCGACATCACCGGCATGATGTGCACGGGCGACATCGTGTGTCACAAGATAAAGCAACAGTACGAGTCCACCTTCTCGCCAAGCGAGATCGACCGAAAGTTGAACGTGTACCTTTCTAAAATATCGAACCCGGGCATGCGCGAGTTCATCCGGTACCGCCACATGTACTTGTCGGACAGTGACAAACCCAACGCGCGGTTCGCGTACTTCAGCGCGGACGTCGGCATGACCGACCGCGACATTTACCCGCTGTGCGACCCGAACCTGCGCGACGTGGTGATCGGGTTCGACATGGACGGGACCCTGCACCAACTCGGGTATTTCACCAACGTTCCCACGAAAGAGTTGGTAAGCATGTTGAGCCACTTGACCAAAACGAGGATCACGTACAACGACGTCGGGGAAATGTACTTTGGTGGCAAGGAGCGCTTGGCCAAGTTCAGGGTCATGTTCCAAAACTTGGCCAAGACCATCGGTCTTCGAAACGTCTACATCATCACGGCGAACCCTTCGACTAAATTGAA
>RHAI01000257.1 GCA_010028705.1 bacterium | reverse complement strand
ATGAATTTAATCCGCAAAATAAGGAAGCAGTGAAATCGAACCAAAACCGAACATCAAGTATCGAAAACATGCAACCCGTCTCTCAAGAACAGTATGTCAACATCGTCAATCGCATCATCAACACCGGCGGCTTCAATCTGGACCGCCCAGGCAATGAAGGCCGTTATACACGCTCACACCATATTCAGACTACAGATGAATGGGACTCAATTTTCGAACACTTTATTGGATACTCACACGTCTTATATGACACATCCAACTTCATTTACAATCACAGCTTCGGTGGAAGAGCAAGAGCCCATGATTCATTCCCCGAAATCGTCTACATTCCGCTTCCATCCCGCGAACCCAATTACAGGCGCTGTATTTTACATGTTGAAACAGTGGACACCAGACCTGGTTATGTGACGGGGGAATATATTCCGGTTATGATCGCATATAACGTGAACCATCCATTCGCCCAAGCAATTACGCGCCTTTTCGAGGTCGAAACACGTTCGCAACCCTTCTACCAGACGAACGAGCAGCTTGTGATGCAGACGGTCTACAATGAACGAATGATACGCCAAATGTGCGCGCATTTGGTAGAGCCGGGCGACGATTTTGAAACATTCGACGCAATGGTTTTGGAGCCTTCGGCTCATGTCTTAGCCGACCCTGCCCTTGTCATTCGCGCAAATCGTGAAGTTCGTATTCCTGAGTACGATGATGATCCGATGGGAGCCAAGGCGGGATACGCACTGTGGAGGAATATCGTGTATCCGCAAACTGCTACGGCGGAAGAACGGCGCGAAACGTATGCGACATTTGCTGCGGAGCAGGTGAATATGCATCGAGTTGCGCGCATTCAATGGGGACACGATTACCCCAACCGCCCGAACCCAATTGAGTTGCCCTACAATATCGCACTGAACCCTGTGAACAACATGCATGAATGCGAACATGTGCGCGAAAACAATCCAGCGGACCGCAACCGAGCAGGACAAAATTTGGCGAACCACTACATTCAGGCTCTTTACAACAGGCAAAACAATGATGAGAGAGCGAGGATTGCAGCGACAGAAGTTCGACTTCGAGCAAACCAGATTCAATGCGAACACGAACCACAACC
>RHAI01000256.1 GCA_010028705.1 bacterium | reverse complement strand
GGCATCCGAGGCGTCAACGTCTAGTTCGGAGGCGCGAGAAGATACGAGGGTCTTTCCAAGAAGGCGAAAACCCAGGTCGATGCTAGCAATTGCTAAGTCAGCGATATTTGTCCAATCGCGACTGATGAGCTCCTGAATTGTTGGGAAGAAAAGATCGTAACCCGGCGAGGTGGCGTATGCGTGATGAATAGCGTTCAGAAGTGGGCGCCGCCAAGGAACATCGCGGGCGATCGCTTTATATTGGATTGGCGTTTTTTGACCGTCATCGATGACAGGTACAGTCAACCATTTGACACCGTTTGCTGTCATGATTCGATTTCGATTGTACCAAGAACGTCTTACGTATTGGACCGAATCTAGGAAAATCGTGACGTCGGCTCGCGAAATGAGGTCGAACTGACCCCGCCAAGGAAAAAAACAAGGCAGTCGTTCAATATCAAGTTCTATTGGAGAACCGACAAGGAACCGATGTCACTCATGAAACGAATGAACGAGAAGTGGAGCTTTCTGAAGTTCCAAATGGTTGGGTAATCGAAGCCGTTCGTCCAAAGGGAACGGATAAATTAGTATTTTCAAAGGGAATGGTTTTCTAAAAGCTCCCGAGTTTTGTCAAAAATACCATCCCACATTTGTAGAGTGAGTCTTTTCGTTGAAGTGTTTTGTCTACTGGGGTGATAAGAGACGAGAAGATCGGTTTTCCCTATTCGATAAACAGCACCGTGTTTGAATCGCCACTCCCGAGATTTTTTGAGCAGATAGAAATCACTTAAAAGACTGAGAGTTTCCTCAAACGCCAGTTGCCCTAATGCCAAAATCAAAGGGGGCTGTTTCAGTAAATTCCACTCCGATTGTAAAAAAGGCCTACACTTGAATATTTCTTTCGAAGTCGGACGATTGTCAGGCGGAGCACATCGGCAAATGCACGAAATAAAAGTGTCCGTCAGTTTCAATCCATCATGAGCATCTAATGAGGTAGGGCTTGAAGCATATCCGTGTCGGTAGAGCGCAGAGTAGAGCCAATTTCCTGAACTGTCTCCCGTAAAGACCCGTCCTGTTCGATTCGCTCCATGGGCTCCAGGAGCTAGCCCCACAATCCAGAGCTTAGGGGAGGGCGCTCCAAATCCTGGCACCGGTTTTCCC
>RHAI01000255.1 GCA_010028705.1 bacterium | reverse complement strand
TACGAGCGCCGTCGCGATGGTGATTCCGGCCGATGGTCCATCTTTCGGAGTCGCCCCATCCGGGCAATGAATGTGTAAGCCTTGTTCCTTCGTTTTCTCCATCTTTTCTAGACAAACCCGGCGTTGTTCGTCCGTGAGAAGTCCCCATGCTACACTTTTCGCCACATTCATACTCTCCTTCATGACATCGCCCTGCATACCCGTTAAACGCAAATCCAGGAATGTGCTTGTCGGAAACCAGACGGCCTGGACCGGGATGATTCCGCCTCTACCGAGCGAGTTCGCCCATAATCCATTAATAACGCCGACGGCATTATTGGCGTGGATTTTCTTCTCGAGTATTTTGTCGTATTTGGACAAGTATTTTGTTTCCAAGTTTTCGACGGTTATCACAATGGGCAAATCGCGCGTGGTGTCTTCGCACCGAATCAATTCCACATTAATTTCGCCGTGTAAATCGAATATGACCTCTTTTAATTTTCTCACTCCGGATTCTAATGTGTAAGTCTCCACTATGTATTGAATGATTTCGTCGGAGATTTCAACACATCCCTCTAATCCCATCTTTTTGTTGATTTCCGGCAAAACGTAGCGCCGCGTTATAACCAATTTCTCTTCCATCGAGAGGTTGTCGAATCGAATGCGGTGTATGCGGTCCAACAATATACTGTCGATTTGGCTCGGGTCGTTATAGGAAAAGATGAATAGCGCTTTCGATAAATCAATGTCGATTCCGCTGAAATATTTGTCTTGGAACCCGCTGTTTTGTGTTGTGTCGATTAGATGCATTAAAATCCCGATTATTTCCTTGCCGTGCTCCGTCTTACTCACTTTATCCAACTCGTCGATGTAGATAAATGCCCCTCCAATGTCGAGCCATTGCACGACCCGCCTAAAGCGATGAATGCGAACGGACGCGATTCTCCCGTCTCGCTCTTCAAACAGTTCGCCAGTCCGCGTTTCGCCAAAGACGTTTTTCCGACTCCCGGCGAACCTTCAAACCCGAAACAATACCCCGATTGCTCGCCGTTCATCCATTGACTGATTATTTTTAGAATCTGGTTCTTCGCGTGCTCGTGTCCGTGAATCGATTCGTCCAACACCTCGGTTATCATATCCAAGTCCGTCTTCAGTTCCGAT
>RHAI01000254.1 GCA_010028705.1 bacterium | reverse complement strand
TAATATGGATATTATTTATGATAACCAACAGTCTCACACTTAAAAGCTTTAAATATTTTGAGATATTTAATGTAATTATATTACTAATATTATCCGCTGTTTTCCTGCAGTTTGTTGTTGATGATGAATTTATAACATTCCGTTATGCCCACAACCTAATTCAAAATGGCATATGGAACTGGAACGCCGATAAGGATTTTGTTGAAGGTTATACCAATTTTTCCTATGCAATCCTTGCCATAATCCCACATTATCTTGGAATTTCCACTTTCCTGTTTTTTAAATTTGTTGGTTATGGGTTGCTGGCTTTATTTATCATTCGCGCCAGGTCACTATGCAAAGACCCGCTATCTGGCTTCCTGGTTACATTATTTATCGTTGCCAACCCTTATACATATATACATTTCCTATCCGGCCTTGAAACACCTTTATTCATGCTGCTGATTCTGGAGATATTCATCCAAACCGGTAGGATACTGGAAGGCAAAAAACCTTCCTGGTATTTTTACCTTATCGCCCTGCTTCTTCCACTCACAAGGCCGGAGGGCGCAGTATTTACCGCCTCGGCAATGCTGGTGATGCTTTATAAGAGCAACTGGAAAATCCCGCGCGATATTGGCTTCTGGCTGATGCTTTTGGTTGGCTCAGCATACGCAGTCTGGAGATACCAGTATTTTGGCTATCTGCTTCCCAACACCGTATATGCAAAATCGCACAGGCATTTTGGCATGATAGGCTCAGTATTTAACATACTAGAGGCCAGGTATTATATCGTTGCAATGCTCATAATAGCGTTTGCAGTACGCAACAGGATTTTTACAATAGTTACCATAACAACTGTTATCGTCCACCTTATTGCATATGTATTTACCGAGCTTGCCATGAATTACGGCTTCCGTTTCTTCATGCAGATTTATATCCCGCTTTTCATATATGCCATATATTTTATAAGCCGTGAGGATTTGCCGAATATATCCGCGTATTTTAATAATAAGGTTACGGCATATCTGACGGCCTTATTAATCCTTATATTGCCTAACCTGGATTATATTAATTTATTTAACTTCGTAACTGATGGGCCAAGAACCCATGCGGCCTATAAGCGAGCCGGGGATACGCTAAATAAATATAAGGATAAAG
>RHAI01000253.1 GCA_010028705.1 bacterium | reverse complement strand
GTCCGACCCAAATCACACTGTCGGGAAGAGACCAAAACGGTCAGAACAATCCGGTGTATCGTATTCAAAATCAATACTTGTATTCCAGCCCGGGCTATCAAAATCTCGTCAATCAAAACATCTTAACCGCGATAGCCAGTACAACGTACACCGATCTGACCCAAGATACCCGATCAATGATCGAGACTATGACCTACCCATCGTATGGTAGTACCATTTTGCTGCCTGTTTCAAAAACCACCGTTGATTCTGGATACACCATTGCGACCACAAATTCTGGAGCTATCCAAAAAACACAGTTAAGCCAAACCCGAACGGAGACCTATCAATATGATTCGTCTGGAAATATAGTCCAAAAAACCATCAATGGGCTGCCCATTCAATACACATATCAAAACAATATCTATCTAAATCGAGTGGTTTACCCGGATACCGGTTTAAGCACTCAGATTGACTATGATTTAGCGACTGGCTTGCCCATTTCCCAAACCAAATTTGGCCGAACAACTCAATTTGCTTATCTGCCCGATGGGCGAATAAGTCAACGGATACAAAATTCAGGAACACCCCAAGAGATTCGTGAAAATACCAGTTACGATGTGGCCCTACGAAAAAAAATCGTTACCGATTCACGCGGTCAATCGGTCGAAACAATTTTTGGAATAAACGGACAACCCCAATCTCAAACGTCGATACCGGCGGGGTCGGGAATGACGACGTTAATGTCCTGGAGCTACGGGCCAGAAAATGATCTGCTGGGTACAACCATTACAAAAACCGATTCGATGGGCCGGACATCAAGCCGAACGATGCGGTACCAATATGATGTCGCAGGCCGTTTGATTAAAACAACTTATCCAGATGATTCGTATTCAACCTGCACGTACGGTGATACAACGATCTTTATTCCCAACAATTTGTATAGCGACTCCAGCTTCGGGTTTTTTACAGCAGATGTGACGCCGTTGACTGTCCATACCACCACCGTCTACGACCGGAATGGCATCCCTACGTCGATCAGGGTGTTTGGGTTACAAAATCGCTTCCGAGATGTCGCGGGTCCGAATGGAATCCTTCGCAGGACGTTAGCTGATGGATCGGGGTTTCCTATTTCGGAGCAGGATTCGGATGGGGTTACGAC
>RHAI01000252.1 GCA_010028705.1 bacterium | reverse complement strand
AAACACTAAACACTAAACACTAAACACTAAACACTAAACACTAAACACTAAACACTAAACACTAAACACTAAACACTAGACACTAAACACTAACAATGTTAAAACCTATCGTCATTTGTATACTCATCATCAGATGACATATATTTGTTATTACTACCACTAGAACTTAAAACGTGTTCTATCTCATCACGAATATTCTGTATTTCATCGAGTAAAAGAGTCTGATCCATTTTTACGCGATTTAATTTAAATTCATCACTTTTAATATTTTTAGAAATTTCCCTTATATGGTCTGATAATATTTTGAGAGCCTTTTTTTGTTTTATTTTTTCTTCTAAAATAACAGTATTATATTTTTCATAGTCATGTACAACAGTTTCTAAAAAGGAGTTTTGTTTTCCTAGTTCTTTTATTTCACGTTCTTTCTCAAACATTAGTTTACGTTTCTTGTCTAATAAATCTTTCATTCTATAAATTTTTAAATCCTTTTTTCTTGTTGCACTGGCGTAGGTTTCTTCTACTGGAACCATCACATCACTTTCATTATCTATATATGATTCACCACTACTACTATCGCTACTCGTATAACCTTCACTATCTTCAGAGGGTATCGGCTTGTCACTCATATGTTCAACTACATGAGGAGTATGAGTAGAATGAGACACATGAGATTGGTGAGAAATGGGATAATTCTCTTCAGGATATTGAAATGCAGGACTTATCATAGAATTTTTCATAAAATCATCGATTTTTGGTGATTTACTTCTTACTCTTGGAGATGTAACTCTTTGTACCATTGGTTTTACCATTATATTATTATATATATTTATATTCGTATTTATATTCGTATTTATATTCGTATTTATATTTGTATTTATATTTGTATTTATAAAATAATAATTGTTATTTAAACACTTGCTGTTCCTAATGATGTTGCACACAAGTAAATTCGTTTCATATTAAATATTATACTTAAAAGAGTAAATGCTGCTGCATATAATAATCCATGAACCAATGATACCATAACTCTGCTACCGTTTTCAGGAAGTGTAAAAAAGAAATCAGGAATAAATAGTATAAACAAACCAATATATATTAAGTTTCTCGTAATGTTAAATATAAAACCAAGCATAAGTATATTATATATTTATATTATGTATTTTTATT
>RHAI01000251.1 GCA_010028705.1 bacterium | reverse complement strand
AAGGACTTCAAGTAATGGCTCGTAGACTTATCAACACTGTGTCTGACACAAGTCTTACATGGACTACTCAAGTATTTACCACTTCTGGTACATGGACTAAGCCCTCAACGGTTTCTACCGTGGAGGTATTAGTTGTAGCCGGTGGTGGTGGAGGCGGTGGCGGTCAATTTACATCTGGAGCAGCCGCAATGGACTGGGCTGGCGGTGGTGGTGGAGCCGGAGGAGTTGTCTACTCATCTGCCGTGTCTGTTTCTGGCAACGTGACTGTGACAGTAGGACCGGCTGGAACTGGTGGTGCGTCTAACGCCATTGGAAATAATGGCACAAATTCGTCTTTTGGGGCCCTAGTTAGTGCTACCGGTGGTGGTGGTGGTGGAGCAGGCTCATCTGGTTCTAACGGAGGTTCCGGTGGTGGTGGTTCATACCTATTTGATAACACTGGAGGAAGCCTAGCCGGATCTGGAGGAACTGCTTCCGCAGGTTCTGGTGGAACCGGATATGCCAACGCTGGTGGAGCAGGAAACACTAGAGGGTATACCGGTGGTGGTGGTGGAGCAAATGCCGCTGGTGGTAACAGCTCTTCTGGTACAACTACCTCGGGTTCTGGTGGCTCAGGAATAACCTTTTACTGGACTGATGGTGCCGCTGGCGCGGCGATGAATACGTCCTCTGGGACATTGTCACTTGCGATTGCCGGTGGTGGCGGCGGCGGTTCAGGCGGCGCAATTACCGCTGGCACCGGGTCTACTGGAGGTGGAAATGGGGCTTCTGGAAGTGCCAATGGAAGTGCTGCCAGTATTACCGCGTGGAATAACACCACTGGAACTGGGTATGGTTCAGGCGGTGGCGGTGGTGGTAGACCCGCAACATCCCCGAACTCTAGTAGCGGTGGAAATGGCGCCAATGGTGTTGTTGTTGTACGATGGCGTGCGTAATTTGCTATACTGGAATCCCCACTAACTAGGAGAAAAATAATGTCGTTTGACTTGACCAATGAAGAAAAAATTGCCCTTGTTCAGCAGCGCTTGAAGAGTTTTCAGGCTGAGAAGTTTCAGCATGAACTGAACAAGCAAACTGCTGAGGCTGTCAACAATGAAGAAGCTGCGACTATTTCGCAGGAATCCATTGATACCCTCAACACGGCAATTCAGACTCACCTCGACGTTTTGA
>RHAI01000026.1 GCA_010028705.1 bacterium | reverse complement strand
AATCAACAAATTTCATACGAAATCAATCCTCTACATCACGTGAGAAACCATAAAAAAAGGTTGTTTCAAAAGCTCCTGCGTAATTCAATAAAATGCGTAAATCTTTTGAAACAACCTTAGTAAACCTGGAGACCCGCCATCAACGCGGGCCCCAACTGTTGAGAAATGTTATGCCTGAAGTGCGTAAACAGAAATTTGCTGCTTCGAGCGCGTCTTCTGTTCGAACGTCACAATTCCGTCAATTTTAGAGAATATCGTAAAATCTCGACCGATGCCGACGTTGTTGCCCGGAGCGAATTGGGTACCACGCTGACGCACAATGATTGAACCGGCAGGAATTAACTCCCCACCAAATGCTTTTACCCCGAGTCGTTTACTTTGGCTGTCGCGGCCGTTTTTGGTACTACCTTTACCTTTTTTGTGTGCCATTAATATCTCCTAAAATTTAATCGCGCTAACCCGAATAGTGGTTAGAGGCTGGCGGTGCCCAGCTTTGCGCTTGTAGCCTGTTTTCGGTTTAAATTTGAAAACGATTTTTTTATCATCTTTAACATGATTCAACACCGTTGCTGATACCGAAGCTCCAGAAACATACGGTTGACCAACCTGGGTTTTTTCGCCAGATTGAACCAACAAGACTTTATCAAATGTTACCGAACCCTGAGCCTCAACCTCAAGCTTCTCAACATCAATAATGGTTCCTTCTTCGACTTTGTACTGCTTACCGCCGGTTTCAATAATAGCGAACATTGTTAAAACTCCTTACAATTCTACCTGTAGCAAAAGTCGTGAAGTGTAGCTCTAAAAGACCGATCAAGTCAATTAAATTTTGGAATTTTTCCGCATTCACCTACAGTTAGCAGGCAATTGCAGATCATGCATCATCGCCATTTGTGTACCGAGGAACTGTTGACGATCCCCATAATTATCTAAATGGCTTCACGAGCTGATCATGGCATCAATCAGTGTTTCAAATTTTGCATACACCGGCGTGCATGTGCTATTTTCTCTCCAAATTACCCACACTCGAAGGATTAAAACACAATGATTAAGACTGATTTAATATGGAAAAATGGCGAATTTGTTCCGTTCGAATCCGCATCAGTGCATGTCCTGACGCACGCACTCCATTATGGGACCGCCGTATTTGAGGGGGTCCGAGCCTACCAAACCGAACGAGGTCCGGCTATTTTCAGAGCGGCTGAACACTACAGGCGCTTACTAGATTCAGCAAAAATTTATCTAATGTCGACCGATTACACGGTGGAACAGCTGGTTGACATCAACGTCGAGCTACTACGTAAAAACAACGTCGAAGCCCTGATTAATGCCAATCAGATTTCATCTGTTTATATTCGTCCCCTACTATACGTCGGCTACGGTGCAATGGGGCTTAATCCCGGAAACAACCCGATTGATTTAATGATGGCAGCATGGGGATGGGGGTCCTACCTCGGGGATGAAGGGTTAACCCACGGGGTTCGATGTAAGATGAGCAGTTGGAATCGAATAGACAGTCGCACATTGCCGCCATTGGCAAAATGCACTGCAAACTATGCAAATTCGATCCTCGCCAAGCAAGAAGCGATTGCCGCTGGATTCGACGAGGCAATTTTGCTAAATACGAATGGCTATGTTGCCGAGGGACCTGGCGAAAATATATTTGTGATCAAAAATGGCGACATTCTAACGCCGCCTCCTGCAGACGGTCCGTTAATGGGCATCACCGCCGACACGGCCACTCAAATTGCCCGTTTCTTAGGCTTTTCAGTAACCTACCGATCACTTTCTCGCGATGAGCTTTTTTTGGCAGATGAAATATTTTTCACAGGGACAGCCGCCGAGGTGACGCCGGTACGTGAAATTGATGGACGTGTGATTGGTAACGGATCACGTGGGCCCATTACCGAAGCCATCCAGACAAAATATTTTGATATCGTTCAGGGAAAGTTACCGCAATTTTCGTCTTGGCTGACATTCATTAGGTAATTCCTGGTGCGACGGTTTCCGAAAGAATACAAACTAATCAATCGTGAAATCGGTTGGTTGGCCTTTAACGGTAGAGTTCTTCAAGAGGCCGAGGATCCTTCCGTTCCATTACTGGAACGGATCAAGTTTCTCGGAATATTTTCCTCAAACCTTGACGAGTTTTTCAGAGTTCGTGTCGCCTCTCTACGACGACGGGCAAAGCTACGAATTCCAGCCGTTTTTCCCGATGAAAAACCAGAAAAAATTTTAAATCAGATTCAAGATATTGTCCTAAATCAGCAAGCCCGATTTGAAGACATTTTTCGTTCACTCACTGATGAGCTCGAGACAGAAAACGTCCATTTGATCAATGAAACCCGCCTAACGGTCGAGCAATCCCATTTTGTTCGAGACTATTTTTCACGGGTTGTTCGCCCCGTCCTAGTGCCAATCATGCTTGATCAAGTCGTCGAATTACCCGAACTTAAAGGCCACGCAATCTACCAAGCCGTTACGATGTCCAAAAAAAATCGCAAAAAGATGGAATACGCTTTAATCGAGATTCCAACTGAAACTGTGCCTCGATTTGTCGTGCTGCCCTCAAATCCCGAGGGACACTTTGTCATGCTTGTAGAGGATGTGATTCGTTTTTGTCTCAACGACATTTTTGCTATTTTTGATTACGACACCTTTACATCGTATACGATTAAAATTACCCGCGATGCCGAGCTTGACCTTGACAACGACATTTCAGAATCATACATCGACAAAATTCAGCGCAGCATCAGCCAGCGGCGGCATGGTCAGCCAGTGCGCTTCATATACGAAGAAAAAATATCTAAAGATTTACTCCATTTTTTAATCAAAAAACTCGGCATCCGACGTGCGGAAGAATCCCTTATCCCGGTACGTCGCCGTTACCATAATTTTAAAGATTTTATCGAATTCCCAAAAATCGGTGCGTCCCACCTAGTCTATCCCGAATTTCAATCGATTGAGCACCCACGATTGATTAATCAAACCAGTTTGATTCAAGTCATTGCATCGGAGGACGTGTTACTCCATTATCCGTACCACACGTTTCGCCATTTCATCGATCTGTTGCGAGAGGCAGCGATTGACCCCAAGGTGATATCCATCAAAATGACTCTTTACCGGGCCGCCCGCCAATCCAACATTATCAATGCACTGGTGAATGCCATTCGTAATGGTAAACAAGTCACTGTTGTCATCGAACTTCAAGCTAGATTCGATGAAGAAGCGAACATTAACTGGAGCAAAATCCTCGCTGAAGCTGGGGCCAAAATCATTGTTGGCGTGCCTCAATTAAAAGTCCATGCCAAGCTGTGCCTCATTACTCGAAAAGAATCCGGAAAATTACGTCTTTATGGAAATATTTCGACCGGAAATTATAACGAAACCACCGCACGCTTTTATACCGATCATAGCTTACTAACGGCCGATCGTCGCATTACGTCTGAAATATCCAAACTTTTTGATTTTTTTGAAAATAACACTCGACTGGGAAGCTATTCTCACCTGATCGTGTCGCCATTCGCATTGCGAAAAAAAATTTTACTACTGATACATCAAGAAATTCGAAATGCTCGCCGAGGAATTCCCGCAAAAATCACTATAAAACTGAACGGACTGACGGACCCCAAAATTATTGCTAAGTTGTACGACGCGTCGAGGGAGGGAGTTGTCATCAACTTAATTGTTCGAGGAACCTGCGCAGTCGTGTCAGGTAAAAAGGGGTTTAGTGACGGTATTAAGGCCATCAGTATCATCGATCGATTTTTAGAACATTCACGAATCTACAGTTTCCATAATGCCGGAGATGAAAAGATTTATATTAGCTCGTCCGATTGGATGCCCCGAAGCTTCGATCACCGAATTGAGGTGGCATGCCCAATCTATGATCAACGCCTTCAATCTGAATTGAAACACTACATTGCCACCCAATTATCGGATACCGCAAAAGCGCGGGTACTGAATGGATCTCTTGAAAACCCGTATCCGGATCCCTCTATCGCCATCCGCTCTCAAACCCAATTAATCCAATGGTTCCGGACGTGAAGATTTACGGAACCGAATCAAAATCACAGCATAAATTACGATTCGCAGCGATAGATATCGGTACCAATGCAGCGCGTCTGTTACTGACCAACGTTTACTTTGAAAACGGCCATCCCATTTTCAAAAAAGTAGGACTGTATCGTATTCCACTCCAACTCGGTGATGATGTTTTTAGCATTGGGGCAATATCGAACAAGAAATCAGAAAAATTACGTCACACTATGCATGCGTTTTCTCATCTTCTCCACATATTCAACCCGGTCGCCTCAATGGCCTGTGCCACCTCCGCAATGCGAGAATCGGCAAACGGACAAGAACTCGCTAACCAGATTTTATCGGACACCGGAATTCATATTCAAATTATCGACGGCAAACGGGAATCGGAGCTAATTTGCACCAACCATTTATTTCGGCAGTTTCCAGCCGCGAATTATTTGTACATTGATGTCGGGGGCGGCAGTACTGAAATTGCACATTTTGATCACCATGTACTAACCATGGCCGAGAGCTTTAGGATTGGGACGTTACGTTTATTGAACCAGTGGGTGGAACCCGACGAATGGAACAAAGCCAAAGCATTTATTCGACGGGCCATTACCGATGGGAGTCCCACCATTGCAATAGGAACGGGGGGGAATATCAGCAAAGCGTTATCGTTAACTCATAGTAAATCAAGTAAGCCTGTCCCGTTAGAGACGATTCAGAAACTTCATCATAAGTTGGAGTCAATGCCACTTCGCGATCGGATTATCAATTTAAATCTTAAACCGGACCGAGCTGAAGTTATCGTTCCCGCTCTGGAAATATATGTACGGTGCATGAAATGGGCAAAAATAAACGCCATTTATATTCCCAAAGTGGGGTTATCCGATGGCATGATCCAATACTTATTCCATAACCATGTCGCGCATCACCCGATTCCATTCGAAACGGCGGGAGCGTGACATTTTTGAGATGACAGGGACCATGGCCCCTAGCCTCTTCTAACCCATGCCATCTCGTGTTACATTTTCCAGTCATGTTTAGTGATAGCTCTCAATTTAATATTGGTGATCGAATGGGGTGGGCATTTTCTGAATTTTTCGGAGTAATTTATCCATATGTTCATAACCATTTTGTTAGCTATTCGTTAATTTTAGTTATCGCACTTGGAATAGTATGGGTATCATTTAAACGACTGAAACGCTCTCGATCATTGGGTGAAAAATTAATCTGGGGAATACTCATCGCCGTCACTGGATCATTTGCCGCATGGATGGTCTTATTTCATTTCCATACATTTCTAACCGCCGACATGTATTTCGAGGAACGATAGCCCTCCGTCACCCAATAATGGTTTGAGATCGCCCTTTTCCAGTAAAACAGTGTCTCCCACAGGCGTTAATAATGCTCAAACCACTCTCGAATCACATCGATCACGCGCTGAAGATTCGACTGAGAAATACCGAAGGGCGGTGTCGTGTAGACCACAGTTCCAAACGGTCTAAGCCACACACCACGATCCACCGCGAATGCCGTCAAACCGTCTAAAACCATGGGGTCATTCACTTCGACAACACCCAAGGCACCCATCACACGGACATCCGTAACGTGCGGCAAATCATTGAGTTCGATTAATTGACGAAGCTGATTTTCAACAGCAGATATCTGAATCAATGTCGTATTAGTCAACAAATTAATACTGGCCAATGCAGCGCGACACGCGATCGGATTTCCCATAAATGTCGGACCATGCATCAACGCATTCCGTGAGTTATCAGTATAAAATCGGTCAAATACATCGTCAGTAGCAACGGTTGCGGCCAAACCAATGTGACCGCCGGTTAATCCTTTACCCAGAACCATAATATCTGGAACGATCGGTCCAAAATCAACGCCAAACCAGCGACCCAATCGACCAAAACCGGTGGCGACCTCATCGGCAATTAATAATATTTCGAAGCGGTCACACAGCAATCGAAACCCCTTCAAAACCGAAGGATCATACAAATAAAACCCCCCCGCGCCTTGCATCACCGGCTCAATAATAATGGCCGCAATGGATGTGTCAGACATTAATATCTGCTCAATCCTACCTAAGTATTCGCTGGCATCGACGCCTAATTTAGGCGGACGTGGTAACTGGCGATGAACCGGGAGCAGTGAAGCAAACATCTGATGCATACCATCATCTGGATCACACACTGACATCGCACCCGTTGTATCGCCATGATAGGCACCGGTTAAAAATGCGATTTTATTTCGACCAGGAACGCCTGAATTGATAAAATACTGAATCGCCATTTTGATGGCCACTTCTACTCCGACCGAACCGCTATCGGAATAAAACACATGATTTAAGCGTCCGGGTAGCCATTGAGCCAATGTCTGCGCGAGCTGCAGCGCCGGATCATGAACGAGGCCTCCAAGCATAACATGAGGCAAGCGCTCCACTTGATCAACCATCGATGCCACGATATCGGGATGAGCGTACCCATGAATCATACACCACCAGGACGATATGGCATCAATGAGCCACCGCCCATCTGCAAGTTTGATCCGATCACCGGATCCGGCGACGACGTGGTACGGATCTGGCATCGACTTCATTTGGCAATACGGAAACCACACAGACATGTAATTCACTATATACTGTGCCAAATTTTTTAAACACCCAATCGGTTCAAATTGACCTTCCGTGATCTAATTCCGAACTTGAAGGGACCCTAGTATAAGGGTATGATTTTACAAATTTTTTTTTCCAAGGAGACCCGTTATGGGAACCGCACAACCCAAACAATTTATTCGCGCATATGGCCTCGATGAAATCGCCCTAGTACCTTCAGCAATCACAATTGACCCCGATTTAGTCGATACATCAGTCACCATAGCTGGTGTCTCAATGAAGTTCCCTATATTTGCATCGGCAATGGATTCCGTAGTCAGTCCCTCCACCGCCGGGATGATCGGTCAATTGGGTGGTGTCGGTGTCCTAAACCTCGAAGGAGTTCAGACACGGTACGAAAATGCGGACGATGTTCTTGAAAAAATTTCGTCAGTGGATCGCGCCGAATACGTTCAGGTAATGCAAGGCATCTATCAAAATGAGTCCGTTAAAGATGAATTGGTTATTGCTCGTATTAAAGAAATTAAAGCTTTTGGTGCTCCCGCAGTCGTATCATCCACTCCGCAAAGCGCACGTCGCTTGGGTCGTTTGGCAGCCGAGGCCGGTGCCGATGCATTTATGGTTCAGTCCACTGTAACGTCGACTAAATTTCGGGGAAAAGAAGGGCAATCAATCCTTAATCTGGCAGATTTTTGTAAAGAAATGCCAATTCCCGTTATGGTGGGCAACTCGACCACGACTGACGTTACTCTCGACTTGATGCGTACGGGTGTGGCCGCCGTATTTATTGGGATCGGTCCTGGAGCCGCATGCACGACTCGCGGCGTGTTAGGGGTCGGGGTTCCTATGGCAACGTCGATCGTCGACACGGCCCTTGCTCGAGATATATATTTAGATGAGTCCGGTCGATATGTACCGATTATCGCCGACGGAGGCATCGTTAATTCCGGCGATATCTGCAAAGCACTAGCCTGTGGTGCGGATGGTGTCATGATTGGATCACCGTTCGCCAAAGCAACGGAAGCACCCGGACGAGGTTTTCATTGGGGAATGGCCACACCGAATGCGGTTCTGCCACGGGGTGCTCGAATCCAAGTGGGTACGGTCGGAACATTAAATGAGATTTTGATGGGCCCCTCAAACACCGACGATGGATCCCAGAATATTGTGGGTGCAATCCGAACGTGCTTAGCCACATTGGGTGCCGCATCGATTAAAGAAATGCACAGTATAGAGGTCGTTGTTGCCCCATCGTTGTTGACCGAAGGGAAAATTTATCAGCGCGCTCAACAGTTAGGAATGTATAAAAAATAATGATCGTTATTCTAGATTTTGGATCCCAGTATAGCGAGCTTATCGCCCGACGAATTCGAGAAATAAATGTATTTTCCGAAGTAATCGCGCATACCACATCGGCACATGATATTGTCTCTAAATACAATGCGAAAGGGATTATTCTTTCCGGAGGCCCGTCATCCGTATTTGCTGAAGATTCCCCGCAGTGTGACCCAGAAATTTTTAAATTAGGCATACCCGTATTAGGTATTTGTTATGGGATGCAATTAATGGCTCATACACTCGGCGGACGCGTCGAACGAGGCACACGTCACGAATATGGAAAAGCAAATTTATATATTGACTCTAATTTCGATTTATTCCAGGGTTTATGGTTGGAAATGGCGATTTGGATGAGTCATGGGGACTCTGTAGTCGATCTTCCCGCAGGGTTCCAAATTCTAGGACATACTGAAAACACGGCATGCGCGGCATTTGGGCACCCTGTACAAAAATTGTACGGCGTACAATTTCACCCAGAGGTTGTTCACACACCCAAAGGCAGAGAAATCATCCGTAATTTTGTACTGGACATTTGTTCAATCCCCCAAGATTGGACACCGGCATCATTTGTCGAAACGGCTATCGACGAGGTTAATAAAACCGTGGGTGAATCCCATGTATTGTGTGCATTGTCAGGCGGGGTTGATTCAACCACTGTATCCGCACTCCTCCACAAGGCCATCGGGGATCGATTAACGTGTTTATTTGTGGACCAAGGATTTATGCGGAAGGGAGAAGCCGATCGAATTCGCGAGCTTTTCAAAGATTTCAAAATAAATCTGATCTATATTGATGCATCGGAACGATTTTTCAAAAAATTAGAAGGCGTCACCGATCCAGAGGTTAAACGAAAACGAATCGGAGAAGAATTTATTCGGGTATTTGAAGAAAAATCGGCCGAACTCAAGTCCAGTTTCCCATTTTTAGCCCAAGGCACCTTGTATCCTGATATTATCGAATCTGCGACAGTTGGGGTAGCCAAAACGGCTGTAAAAATTAAAACGCACCATAATGTTGGCGGCCTACCCGAGGATATGAATTTTAAAATTATTGAGCCCCTGAACAAATTATTCAAAGATGAAGTCAGGCGTGTCGGTCTTGAGCTTGGAGTTCCTGAAGAAATCATATTTCGACATCCATTCCCTGGACCCGGATTGGCAATTCGAATATTGGGCGAGGTAACAAAAGAGCGAGTAACAATCCTTCAAAATGCAGACGCAATTGTCATGGAAGAAATCAAATCGGCCGGATACTATAGAAAATTGTGGCAAGGCTTCGCGGTGTTATTACCGGTGAAGTCGGTCGGTGTTCAAGGTGATAATCGAACGTATCAAAATACCATCGCTTTGCGCTGCGTGACGTCTGAAGATGCCATGACTGCTCAATGGGCTCACCTACCTTACGAATTACTCGAACGAATTTCGTCCCGGATTTGTAACGAAGTCCCTGAAGTCAATCGCGTGGTTTACGATATTTCCTCAAAACCACCGGCCACTATCGAGTGGGAGTAGTAACTCGCCTGTAAGTCCTTGATTTATAAGGATTTCCGAGTGAGTTACATTGCGTAATAGATTTGAAAACATACTTTTAAGGGGGAACAATGAAGTTTGGGTACACAATAATTTATACTGAAGATGTTGTAAGAAGTATTGAGTTTTTTGAAAACGCTTTTGGTTTTAAGCGTCGTTTCATACATGAAACTGATTACGCCGAATTAGAAACTGGAGAGACAGCACTAGCTTTTGCGACGCATGAATTAGGGGAAAGCCATTTGCCTAATGGATATATTAAAGCTAATGAAGAAAAGCCTTTAGGTATAGAAATAGCATTGGTAACGGAGAATGTTCGAGAAGCATTTAATAAAGCATTAAACGCTGGAGCAACAGAAATTAAGAAGCCAATTAGTAAACCTTGGGGGCAAGTTGTTTCTTATGTCAGATGCCCAGACGGTACTATTGTTGAAATTTGCTCTCCGGTTAAAGTGTAATGGCAGTCAAAAAAACAGAGTTTAAGGAAAGCGAAGAGACCTTGTTTAAGAATGTCCTTGTCTATAAACGAGCGGAGTTTTGGCACATGCGTATATGGTTGCCGAAAGAACATAAGTAAGCCCGCTATTGCCTATGGCACTGACGCATCCCCATTAAGCGATATTCTGACGAGGCTCACAATCAACGACGTCGTATCCATCAATCAGAGAGTGAAAACGTTAGCCGAGAAAAGTGCTGAATATTCCGGATATGTCTATGGATTTCAAACCGGAGGCTACGGCGGTGGAATCATATACTGCCCAAATTCATCGGGATTGAATGGGGCAAATACGACACTTTCCGGCGATTTAATACATTTGTGGGGCGGGTACGGTGGATTTGTAGTGAATATGACCCCCGAATGGGGGGTTGGGGCCGAATTCGGAGGAATGGGCGGATATACTGGAAAAAAAATCGGTGATTTTTTCCATGAGTATGGCGTCGGTGCCTCATACCAAATGATGACGCTGAGATATAAACCTGTTATTACTCATAGCTGGATCATAGACACCCAATTAGGGGCGGGCATTCTGAGTGGCGGTTATTATTCGACTATTTCGAATGAACATTTCTCGGGATCTGAGACCTACAGGTTGTCAGCATTTTCACCAGCCCTGTCCATTGGAGTCAATATCAGGTACCGACTAGATCCCTTACTGTATGTAGGATCGAAAATGGGGTACTTCTGGGGCCAGCTGTCCCATTTACAGCGCGGTGGTGCGGACGATGGGAGTCGATCGATTGACCTTACAGGCGGTTATATTGGCTTGGAATTCGGAGGGAATTTTTAATTGACTGGCGACTGTTGAGTGACCGGCGGGGGGAACTTACCGGAATAAATCTGTCAAAGAAATATGGCCCCCCAACACCGCTTTTCCCACGATAACTCCATGAATTCCAAGCGATGACAGGCCCCGAACCGCGTCGATATGGTCTCGACTACCCACACCGCCCGACGCGATCACGGGTAGCCGGGCCACCGACGCCACATCTCGCAATTGATCGAGATTCGGTCCAGCTAATGTTCCATCTTTCGAAATATCTGTATAAATAATTCCCCCTAACGGATACTCGTTAAGGCGTGCAATCAAATCAACCGCGGTGATGTGAGCCAGATCAAGCCAGCCTTCGGTAGCCACCTGCCCATTTTTCGCATCCAGCCCAGCAATCACTCGACCGGGAAACCGATGAATAATGTCATGCGCAAGCTCGAACTGTTTCACCAATAGGGACCCTAAAATAATATAATTAACGCCCATCGCCAGTAACTGACTCGCCGTTTCCAGTGACCGAATTCCGCCCCCTAATTCAATCGTACAATCCACGGCTTGCCGGATGTCATGAATGACGTCACCATTCACCAAAAATCCATCCTTAGCGCCGTCAAGATCCACCACGTGGATTCTCGTAGCACCAGCCGCCTGAAAACGTTGCGCTATTTCAGCCGGAGAAAACGGATAGTTTTCTACCTGGGAATAATCACCTTGCGTCAGACGAACGACTTTCCCTCCGAGCAAATCGATCGCAGGAATTACTTCAAACATTGAATGTGTAATTCATTTAATTGAGTATCATCCACTCGACTCGGTGCATCGGTTAGCGGACAGCTTGCCGTCGTCGTTTTGGGAAACGCAATGACGTCACGAATCGATGCCGCATCCGCTAACATCATAATCAATCGGTCTAATCCAATAGCTAAGCCACCGTGTGGAGGGGCCCCAAACGTTAACGCATCAACAAAAAAGCCAAATTTAGCGTTAATATCACTATCCGACAATTTTAATAACTCGAAAATGGTGTGCTGAAGCTCACTATCGGAAATACGAATACTCCCACCTCCAATTTCGGTACCATTCCACACGATATCATAGGCAACGGACCGGACACTGAGTGGATCGGCTTTGAGTCGATCGACATCATCAGGATGAGGCGCAGTAAAGGGATGGTGGACTGCCGAGGGCTCCCCGTCCGGCCCAGGTTCAAATAATGGAAAATCCACCACCCAAACCAATCGATCCGGACCGGAGACCCAATTCATCCGCCTCGCAATTTCCAAGCGTATTTTTCCGAGGGCTTCTTTCGCGGTTCGATACTGCGGATGCGCAATTACCACGAGCGTATCGCCAATCGATGCATGGGTGATTTTAATCAACTCATTGGTTTCAGCATCGGATAAAAACTTAACGGCCGGGCCTGTCAAACCCTCCGGAGTGACGTGAAACCATGACAGTCCTCGAATCCCCATTGGGGCAACACTGGCCAACAATTCATCTTGAACTTTGCGAGACAGAACGTTGGCCCCTCCGGGAACTAGAATCCCAGATATTGTGCCCCCACCCGCCACGATGTCCGCAAATACCTTAAACCCACTGGCCCCAAATACCGACTCCAAATTAACTAATTCCATTCCAAACCGTAAGTCCGGTCGATCGCACCCATACTTATCCATCGATTCGGCATAGGTTATCGTGGGTATTTCATTTGGAAATTGCCGCCCTGCCACAGTAAACACCTCACGAAGTAACTCCGTGACCAATCCAATCACATCCGACTGGGTGACAAAGGACATCTCCAAATCTAATTGTGTAAATTCAGGCTGACGATCAGCGCGCAGATCTTCGTCTCGGAAACATTTCGCAATTTGGAAATATCGTTCAAAACCCGACACCATCAGCAATTGTTTAAACAACTGAGGGCTTTGCGGCAATGCAAAAAACTCGCCCGGGTTTACGCGAGATGGCACCAGATAATCACGCGCCCCCTCCGGAGTAGACTTCGTTAAAATAGGGGTCTCCACTTCGATAAATCCATGACGATCTAAACACCGACGAATACACTGAGCCACTCGATGCCGCAATTCAAATCGCGCAAATTGAGCCGGTTTACGCAATTCCAAATATCGATATTTTAAACGCAAATTTTCATCAACGTGACCATCATCTGAAATCGGAAACACCGGTGTTTCAGAGGTGCTAATTAATTGAAGCGTTGACACAACAACTTCCCGATCCCCCATCCGAATCGACGGATTTTTCATTTCTCGTTCCCGTAATGTCCCTGATACGGTGATGACCCATTCGTTCCGTAAGGCGGCCGCATCACCAGCCGAATCGAACACTAACTGAATGATTCCGGACCGATCCCGTAGTTCGACAAATGTAATGCCTCCCAAATCACGCACGCGGTGGACCCACCCAGCTAATGTAACGTCAGACTCTAAGGCCAGTGTTTCGAGATCGCCTATCCAATGGGTTCGGTATTTAGAATGTGTCATCTTCAAGCTCCGAAACGATGTACTCAAGGGCGTGATCAAAGGGAATTAGCTCTTGGGTGCGATCCGCCATTCGACGCACCAACACTTTATCGACATTGGCCTCATCTTCCCCATAAATTAAGACCAGTCGGGCATTTAACTTATCGGCCTGTTTCAGGTGGGTTTTTAATTCATTTTTTGATGTTTCAAGCTCAACACGATACCCCGCCCGACGAATTCGATCGACTAACAAAAAACTTTTGGCCACCTGATCAAATCCAACCGGGGCCACATAGACTAACGGGTTCACCCGTTGATGGTAGTCTGACATTTCCTGAAGAATCATCACGGCACGCTCAATTCCGAATGCAAAGCCAACAGCGGGTGTCGCCGGCCCACCCAATTGACTAACAAGTCCATCGTACCGTCCACCGCCGCACAATGCGTTCTGAGCGCCCAATTGATCTGAACCGATTTCAAATGTTGTCCGAGTGTAATAATCTAAACCACGCACCAATTGCGGATTGATTTGAAATGGGATTCCTAAATTATCTAAATATCCGACCACATAGTTGAAGTGATCCTTACACTCATGGCACAACGAATCGCGAATATCCGGCAACCCGGTCATGTAGGTCTTACACGTCGAATTTTTACAATCCAAAATCCGTAAGGGTCTCGAATCGAAGCGGCGATTACAATCGCCGCACAAATGCTCGAGGTTCAGGCCAATAAACTGTTTAAGCCGTTCTTCAATTACCGGACGACACACGGGGCACCCAACCGAATTAATCGCCACTGATAAACCGGACAGACCGAGTTCATCAAACAAGTGAACCCCCATCGCAATGACTTCAGCATCGCAAATAGGCAAGGCACTACCCAAGGATTCAACCCCAATCTGATGAAATTGACGATACCGACCAGCCTGAGGTCGCTCATATCTGAACATTGGTCCGCAATAATACAATTTTGACACTTTGGATTTCGAGTGCATTCCGTGTTGAACATACGCACGTACGATTGGGGCGGTACCCTCGGGGCGCAACGTTAAACGTCGATCCCCTTTATCGGAAAAGGTGTACATTTCTTTTTCGACAATATCGGTTGAATCTCCGATTCCGCGTTCAAACAATTCGGTATGCTCAAAAACTGGGGTTCGGATTTCTTGATAATTGTACAGTGAAAACAAACTTCTCGATGTGGATTCAATGTAGTGCCAAAACGGCATATCATCTGGGGTGATATCTTTGGTGCCTCGCGGCGCTGTATATTTACTCATTAAGGTATTGTTTCAAACTAAAAGTAAAATTTCCATATGGCTTTGCAGGTCGGCCAACACCTCTGGTACAATTCCCCCGGCATGAAACAATGGACACGTAGCCTGTTCGGCTCAGAAAAAACCCACAACAGCCAGCCGCCCATTCGCGGATCAGTGATCGGCCAAATTGCGCTTAATGGGGTTATTCGACTCTCGAAACGCACATCGTCTCAGTTTTTAAATGGAGCGTTACGATGGGCGAAACGGGCCATTAGTCATCCAACCCGTCTGGTCCGATATTCGGTTAAATCCGTTGACCTAATAGTTCGAATGACAGACCCTCTCCCATTTAAAAAACTCGCGAACCCCCACTACATGGAATTTTTAACGGATCTAACTCAAGCGTTAGTGGATCACAACCCGAATCTGTCGGTGACGGTGTTGGGTGCAAAGTCCGGAACATTCGTTCCTTACATACGCCCGGTTGGAAATTTTAACATTTTAGCGATCGAGCCCAATCCATCTGATTTCCGAATATTGAACCGCAACATGCTCCCGATACCGAATGTCTCGACGTCGAATGAGATGACACCGGCCAGTGATATTGCTCCGAATTTACGGATCGTTGTCATATCTGCATCAAGTGATCCACTGACAGCATTGCCGCATTTTGTGGGTGCATTACAATCCGGGGTTCCCGTTATCGTTATCGAGGTGAATCCAGTCACACTGCCAACCGGACCGTTTTTAGAGTTGATTGACCATATGGCCACTAAAGGATACTCGGCCGTGGCCACCTTCGATACATTGAGTTACTTTCATTTGTCATGTGACATTAGTCACTCAGAAACTCTGAGCGACATCCACCATTATTTCAAACGGATATCGACCACCTACTTTATGGTGCTTGGTCCAACCCAAGACGAGGCAATAACGTCGGCATTTTGTTGCACTCAACGTTCCAAACGCTAGCAATGAAAGTCATTGTTACTGAAAAACCAAGTGTAGCAAGAGACATCGCCCGGGTAATGAAGGCCAGTACAAAAAAAACCGGATATTTCGAAGGTAATGGATATCAAGTCACATGGGCGTTTGGACATTTGATTCGACTCATCGAACCGGACGAATATGATCCTAGTCTTGGTCGTTGGCAGTTGGAGGGGCTACCGTTTATTCCCGAGTCGTTTGAAATCGCAACGAGTAAAGATGGCGGCGCTCAGGCACAATTTGAGGTGATTCGACAGTTAATCACCGCCACCGATACAGAATATCTCATTTGCGCAACCGATGCCGGGAGAGAAGGCGAGCTGATTTTTAGACTCATTTATCAGATGAGCGGATGCCAAAAACCATTCAAACGTCTGTGGATTTCATCACAAACGGATGACGCCATTATTGACGGATTTGGCAATCTCAAACCCGGAACCGACTACGACACACTGCATGACTGTGCCCGATCCAGATCGGAAGCCGATTGGATCATCGGCATAAACGCCACACGCGCGTACACCGTTCGCTTTGGTCGTGGACAGGGTGTCATGAGTGTTGGACGAGTTCAAACCCCGGTACTCAAAATGATTGTTGACCGCCACCTGGCTGTTCAATCCTTCGAATCCCACGCTTACTATGAAATTGAAGTGTCTATTTCTCATAAAAACGGACCATTTAAAGGGCTATGGGTGGACCAAGACAATCAATCACGATTATCCAACGACGCAGTGGCAAAATCCATCACCGAGGAAATAAAAAAACAATCAGACGGCACCATTCAGTCAGTGACAAAAAAAGAAAAACGCGAACAACCGCCCTTACTCTATGACCTAACGGAGTTGCAAAAAGAAGCCAATCGAAAGTTTAAATTATCGGCTGAGCAAACATTAGAAATTGCTCAATCATTATATGAAACACATAAAATCATCACCTATCCCCGGACATCGTCACGCTATTTATCCGACGATTTGGTCCCAAAATTACAGGGGGTGTTAACGTCCATTGCAAAATGGAGCACCTCATTACGTCCCACCATTGAATCGCTATTAACCCGCCCACTCTCACCTGGAAAACGGATTGTCGATAACGAAAAAGTAACGGATCACCACGCAATAATTCCGACCGGGCAAGTCATCGATACCAGTCGCCTTTCGGAAAATGAACGCCATATTTTTGAATTGATTTCACGCCGATTAGTCGCCAGTTTTTTAACGGATTGCTTGAAAGAGACCACCGAAATTATCAGTACGTTTGGAGGACACACCATACGTTCGTCAGGAATCGTCACTCAACACCAGGGATGGCGAGCCCTATACGATGACGAGGAAGATGATTCGAACGCGCTCCCTATCGTTGCCGCTAAGGATTCTGTCCTCGCAAAAACAGTAAAAGTCCTCTCAAAAAAAACAAAAGCACCCCCACTGCATACCGAAGCGTCCATTCTTGCCGCTATGGAAACCGCCGGCCGTCAAATTGACGATGAAACCATGCGCGAAGCCATGAAAGATTGCGGGCTGGGAACTCCGGCTACACGTGCTCAAATTATCGAACGCCTGATTAAAGTGAAATATATTGTCCGCCAAAAAAACAAATTGATTCCGACCGAAAAAGGAATTCAATTAGTCGGATATATTCAAGATAAAGAATTATCGTCACCCGAATTAACCGGTGAATGGGAAAAAAAATTAAACCAAATTCGCCGAGGCGAACTCTCACGAGAGGTTTACATGAGTGAAATCAAAGAATTTGCGCGACGGGTCGTCGGTAACGTATCCATCGCCCAACGGACGCCCAGGGTTGGAACCTGTCCACGATGCGGCGGCGATATCGGAGAAACGCCAAAAGCCTATAGTTGTCGAAACTGGAAAACGAACGGCTGTAAATTTGCCATATGGAAAGAAACCTCGGGCCAAACGATTTCCTTGGATCTGGCAAAGCAACTATTAGCGACGAACCAAACGGATATCGTCACGGGATTTAAGTCCAAAACCGGAAAAGAATTTTCAGCCAAACTCGCTATTAAAAATGGGAGTGTCATACTAACATTTTAGCGATTAGTTTCGTTGGGGAGTTCTAAATTGGGGGCAATATAAACCCCGTCGGCTGATCCCTCCGAACCGCCACCTATCCAGGGTTGTGCGAGGGTGATGCGTCCACGTTGGAGCTCGGGTCGTAGTGCCCGTTTCGAAATGACGGCTCCGTCGAAATAACCCTCACCAAACGGAAGTTTTAATTCTTTTTGTAATATTTGCCCGTTCGCATCACCTCTAACCGTCAAATTTCCAAACACATCATTCATCCAGTATTCGGTCGTCCATGCGTTAGCGGTATTGCGAAGTTCGCCCACCTTTTCCCCGTTAGGCAGCATTATGGTCACCGCTTTGATGGTTCCACTCCCATCCATCTCGAGAACCGGAGTTTCCCAAAGGCCCCAGGCCCATTGTTGGGTCAATACGCCATTGCGGTATTTGGCAATTCGCTTGCCATCGGGGGCATAACGATATGCCGCCACGATCGGGTTTTGTGTTGCCCCAGACGATCGATTGGTAATTTGGGTTAGTTGACCATTTTCGTTAAATTGATAGGTCATATTCCGAATCATTTGGGTATTTTGACTCGTGGATTTGGATATCATCTGTCCGTTGGGTTTGTAGGTCTATAAATAGTCGCCGAATACCAAGCAAAAGATGGCTGACTGCCCCCAGTTAATAACTCCCCATACGATCGATAGAGGCTCTCCCCCCCTATCTGGGGGGAGTGTAACCATCACCATTTACCCCCAGTCAGGATAATTATCCAATCAAATGCGATCTTTGGGTGGAGCAGTGGGAACTACCTGAGCCAACTCAACGTCAGCATCTTGGCCCACAGCTGCCGGACCAGCATGATTAGGATTGGGGACCTGACGTCCAATCGTATTACTGTAGAATCTGTATAACGCGCCCAAACACGCTACAGCTCCCAAAGTGGCGACCGAACCGTAGATTCCACTCATCACGTGAGAATCTTTCCAGAGAGCCCACGGCTGATTATTGCCCTCAATGTTAATTGCCAGTATCAATGGAATCGTCTTCCCTGTGGTCGTATCAGTTGCGACCAAGACAAGTTTGTAGTTTCCAGCCGGACAATTGGTGATCGCCAATTCATTTTTTTGGTCATCGAAATTAAAATGGCTGCCTTTGAGCAGTGGCGATCCGTCACCGTTTTTCAACTCAAATTTATAATTGGACATATCGTTCAATCCAAACAGTCCAGGCTCAACCGATACTGTTGACGATTGGGGCAATGTTAAATCGACTGCCTTTGGCCACGCGTAGCAACTACCCTCTGTCGGCGCTGGGGTCGGCAATTTTGATGGTTCGTTCGAAGGCTCGTTCGTCGGCGCTGGGGTCGGTAATTTTGATGGTTCGTTCGATGGAGCGTTCGACGGGGACGGGGTCGGAGACACGATGGGCGTAAAGTTGCCGTAACGAACCGCATCAAATCCAGAATAATCACTGCCCCGAATTAAAACCACATCGTCAATCTGCCCACCGTCAGTCGATACTGTGTCTGTCCCAAAGTGTAAGTAAGTCAACTTGGTGAGATCAGCAGGTAGTATACAGGTATCTCCATTATCGCACTGCCTGCTTTGTATATCAGGCACCGCAATCCAATGTTGGTACTCTGCCCGATGCTCTCGATAGAACATCGATACCGCACCGGATTGTACGGATGCCCGAATTTCGTACCATTTACCCAACGGCAAATATGGTTCAAAAGAAGTAGAACCAAGTCGAATTCCCCCCCAACATTGACCAAAGTGAATCGCATAGCGATAGTGATCATCGAGTGCAACAACTGAACATGTATTTCCACCCAGTTGATTTATTCGGCTTAAAAACGACACATGAAATTCCGTATCCGTGGGCTGAAACCCAAACGAGGTGGGCCTGGACGTGTGCTGTCCCCAGAAGCACGACCCGCTATGCAACGCTTTCCCACCTAAATCGCTTTCAAAGATATAGGGACCGCATGCCGTTCCACCGCTCCATTCTGTGTAAGGATTTATGGCCGGTTGCCCCTGTAAGGGCTGCCCCACGACATAACTTTCGAAATCTTCAATCATTTGAACCGATGATCCCGAAGCCGCAACGGGTTGCTGTGATTGAGAGGCTAAAAGCCCAAGTACTACCAGTCGTGGAAATTGTTTTAACATCACCAAAGGAAACGCGAGTGCATTCAGCATTTGGTTGTATTGTGACACTTGGACAGGCTTCTCACGGGCGGGCGTAACATTCTGCCCGCTAAATCGAACGTGATTTACTCCAGAAATACGGTGCATATAAAATTTCTCCTTTACTTGTTCTCATCTCGTTAGTCATTTGATTCGGGATATTATTTTTATAATAGCGTAAAAAATATAATAAGCACACATTTTATAAACATAAACGATTTTAACGCAGACAATAGCATCATTAAAATCGTATATTTGGAATCGCGATAAATGGCAAAATGTTCAACATTTGGAGAAAACACCGGATACGGTGATGGGCGATGCTATGGACTTTTAAAGAAATCACACCCGCGTTCAGCGGTTTAACGCGATCCAGTTCGTGCCTCAGTAGGGCCTAACGTGTGATTCACCCATTCAATAAAATGTATCCCATCACACCCGCCCCATCGGTCTTAATGAAATCGACGAATGCGGTCGTCAATAATCACATCAGTTGGTTGTATTTTCCGAGTTAAAAAGACGCCCTCCAACGTCCGACATCGACTGAGGGCTACGTAGGTTTGACCATGCGAAAATGCCCCAGCACCAAGATCTATACACACCTGATCGTAGGTCAGTCCCTGAGACTTATGTATCGTCACCGCCCATGCCAATCGTAACGGATATTGAGTGAACGACGCGACACCACCCTCGGTCAGCTGCCCCGATTCGTCAACACCATAGCGAATCTTGTCCCATCGTTCTTTTTTGACCTCAACACGGTTCCCGGCGATATCCACTTCTATAGTATCAGGGGTTAACGACGAAATCGAACCGATGGTTCCATTGACCCATCGTTTGTCACGATCA
>RHAI01000250.1 GCA_010028705.1 bacterium | reverse complement strand
TGTTTTGCGGTACGTACGCGACGTCCACGAAAAATCTACGAGAAGAATAAACCTTTTGAAAGAGAACAATGTCAGCTTGAAATTTGTGCAAAGCACGTTCACGCCAGGTAGACTTTATACTCCAGTGAAGACGGGAGAGTCCGGGTACGACGCCGCCGATGGTCTCATAACACTGATGAAAAGGTGCTTCCCCGGAAAGTACGTCGTCTCAGATTCCTATTCTATACATAGAAACTTACAGAGATACAAAGACTTGAAGAAACCAAAGCAATTTGCGATCCTCACGAATCGAATGGCCCCATTAGGCACACTCAGCGACATCCCTATGCAAATCGATGATTATGTTCTATCGTCGGCCGTGTATTCGATCACAGACCCACAGTATGCAAATATAATGTCTCACGCGGTCGCGGCGTATGTATGCAACGGCCGGAAGTTCATATTCGATTCCCAGAATAAAAAGCCTCCTCTGGAGATTAACTGGTCAGATCCCGCAAACGTGGCAAAGATACTCGCGTTTTCTAAAATAGACTCGTTTGATCCGAGTATTCTTAGAGAAGTGATCTGTGTAGTATATGCAAGAAAAACTGATTAACAATCGCAAAATAATCTTATATAAATCTGACGATATACACCGAGTGTCATTTTTATTCATAGCATACATTTCATATGTCATTTTTGTGTCATGTGCGCATATCGACGTGCGTGATATAAAAGCGCTGTCCCAGAGGTAAGATCATCCTTTTTACCACCGCGACTGATCATAGCAGACACACACAAACAAACAAACAAAAAAGCGACCAAACAAAGACAAAGCAGATCCCGCAAACAACTTAAACAACTTCGCAACTCCACCTCAAAAAAATGCCGATTCTTACCGCGAAGACCTTCGAGCCGTCCGTCATCAAGTTCGCCCCACTTGAGAAGAACAAGCTGGGGGGCAAGTACGTGCCCTTGGCCGATGCGCATGGCAACAAGACGCGTCTGACGATCCAGACCCCCACAATGCACCTGCCCTTCGGTATCTCCGGCTATCGTGAGCGTCCTGATGCGGAGCCTGCGAGCTACTCCGCGGATCTGTCGTTCCGCGACATGGACACTAACGAAAACCTCGCGACGTTCTTCAATAAGATCAACGAGCTCGACGAGCACCTTCTAGATGCCGCCGTCG
>RHAI01000249.1 GCA_010028705.1 bacterium | reverse complement strand
AAAGTACGACTGAGCGACAAACTGCACTTAACGCCGTTTGAATATGCGTTATTCATGGACTGTAAATTGCCGGTGGAGTGTTGTGTTCGCTTGATTAAAACTTATTGTTCAGCTGAGTTCTCCAGACTATTATCTGTTAAGTTAGACGGCGGGGGTACGCTTCGGGAATCGTTATTGAGTTCCGGTGTAAATGCGGAAATCATCCGGTAATAAGGTAAAACATATGACAACACTCCGACAAAAATTAATTGCTGGCTCTAGCGGTGCAGCTACTCGTGAATTTGAACCGTTACATGCTGCGTTGAAGACCTATACGACTTCGAGCTCATATCAGTCGCCGCAATTTGGTAGAAATATACTCATTGAGGCCATAAAGTTAAATATCCTGGGTCACGAGTTTTCCCCGATATCAGCCATTAATTCCGTTGGTAAGCCAATTTCTTTTGTAGCCATCGATGAAGTATCAACGGGCCATCCATTGAACATATCACCGCCAGCTGTACAAGAGAATGTCGGCCGTTTGATCACTCTTCTGGATTGGAGCCAAACCGATTCAACGGGCAAAAATTGTTTTCATTATCTCTTTTCGAATTCCCCTCGCGTGGTAGCCAATACATTGAAACATTTGAATCTAGAGCGATTGAATTTAACCGATATCCTTACTCACGAAGCACCGCTTTTCGATACCATTCGGTTGACGCCGCTCGAATATGGCGCGTTTATGGGGTATTCGGCCACCGTTCAACAGTTTTGTGACTATTTATTGGACAAGGCACCGAACATGGCCCGTATCCTGATGATCAGCCGTGGTGGTAACGGGGAAACGTTATCGGAGAGATTGCGGAGCTACGATGTTCATTTATCGGCCTCTTAGTTCCCGCTGACGCAGAATCTGGAACGCTGAAAAACGGCAAACGGTAGTATTTTTCCGTGGCTGTCTCAATTCCGTAAAATTAATGGTATTCCGTTAGGAAACGCGTGGTCTGGTCGGAAACCGGTTACATTTTTTGACATCGCTTGCGGCGATAATAAGACTATTTTTCAAACGTTATTGTATGAATTGTGGCGGTATTTTAGGGGGAGGTTCTACCGACCATTTGCCGTCGCACAGCCCTGGTTACAATCAGTCCTCTCCCCCTTAATTCTACTTAATCCGATGGCGTTTTGCGGTGGCCGGTGTCGGATCCGACACC
>RHAI01000248.1 GCA_010028705.1 bacterium | reverse complement strand
CTGCGAGGTAATTATCGATTTCCCCTTCGCGGTTTATAATCTGGAAGAAGTTCCTACAGATACAATTATCCCTGAAACTAAAAGTGGGTCAGACACGGTTATGTCGAACCCCGTCGCTCCACCTTCGGCGCCAAAATTCCGTTCCGTTTCGGTAAGTCCGATATTTGATAAGGAGGGGGCTAAATTGCGAGAGGAAGGCATTCCGAAATCCGACGCAATCTCTTTATTCCCCGCCGTCCAATTGAACAATTACGGCAAAGAGGACGAATACGATTCGCGATATTGTTTTTCAATCGTCCCTGTCTTGGATGCCGCCGCACCATCTTCCAGTTTAGGACCGGCGAAACGATATGCGATGTTTGCTTGGAAACCGACATTCCTTCTCGATGATGGCCATGTCTCGTCGGATGTCTCGGCACAAGAAGAAGAAGTCAAGACCGACGCGGAAGCCGCCGACGCCGCAATGTTGGCGAAAATGGAAACCAACACAATCTATTTCCGAATGTCCCAGTCCGACAAAAGCTATGTGGTATGGGGGATTCGCAACAACAATCAATTTAGTGCATTGTAAATACATGATTTATTTTGTAATCTATCATGTATTCTATTCTTGTTGTGGTCTTGTCCGGACAAAGACAATTGATTACTTGACCACGATTCCGCCGGATGAGTTGGCCTTCAGTTGTTGCTGTTGTTGCAATTTCAATCGAATCAGCGCCAAATCGCGCTTATCCAGCCAATCCTCTTTCAATTCTTTCGGCAATTTAGTCATAAAATGTCGTTCGTATTGTTCCGGGTTTTCATAGAACAACACTGGCGCTTCTTGTCCCAGCTCCCCGGTAGCCATTGAAACCGAGAAAAACAAATCTTCGTCGGATGTGCCCACACGGAAAAATCGACTACCCGACCCTTGATACGTTCCACTGATTGCGCTCTTAATAATCGCATTGGGAACCGTGGAAGTGGGGAAAAACTCAACACGCGATACTTTGCCGTTTTCCGGATTCACGCGTTTGACCTGCTTCTTGTTTTTCATCGCGGGGTCGATATGAATCGACGCGTGCCAACTCGAAGATTCCTCTGAATACCGGTCGCCTCGCACATTATCATATTGACTAGGGACGGATTCCATATCCTCTTCGGTCTCGACCTTCTTCCGAAGCGACAAAAGTCTTTTTTGAATCTTTATCCGCGTTTTT
>RHAI01000247.1 GCA_010028705.1 bacterium | reverse complement strand
TTGGGACTGTGGGTACATTTGGGACTGTGGGTACATTTGAGACTACAGTAAATATATCTCCAATATTACCGACATAATCAAACCCAGCCGCGAGTGGATGACCTCCGCCACCATATTGTCCGGCCATCTCTCCCAAATGCGGCGACCCAGTTTGTCCACGTAGTGAAATATTCCAACAGTTGCCCGCGAGATTATAGCGAAGTACGATCCCTATCACCGGAGTGAATGTATCTGCCGGGTCTTGTGGTCGCCATTTAACTAAAGCATTTCCAATTTCTGATTGCAAAACAGTACTCTCTGCAACAAGAGCCTGATAGCCTGCGAACATAACACGTTCGGCTTTGTTAATAATAGACTTGACAAATCTCGCATTATGCTCCATCAATTGACGCCCGCGTGTATATAGCGCCTGTTTGTCTTCCTGCGAATAACAATCGAATAGTTGCAGAGTTTGTGTTTTGATCTGCAGCTCATAAAATGCTTCACCAAAGGCCTTTGAATCTGCATTATAGTGAACACCGGCGACATATCCCGGTTTATCCCATAACCATAAGTCGCGATCTCGAATATGGACTAAATACCAAGGTGTGCTTGGAATACTCCCGACATATGTTGTAACACCTAAATGCATTTGACACAGTCTTCGAAACGTTACCTCGGTCCCACATAGATCCATATCAAACGCGATGTTAACGCGACATGTATTCAATACCGGTACGCGATCGCGAGTGATATAAAGGGTAGGTCCCGACACTTCGTTAATAGTAAATACATCGGCAGGTCTCATTAGTAAGTCAAAACCATCGACAAATTTATTAACGCACTTCGACATTATACGCGCCTCAACAGTAACGTGTCGCGAAGTAGCAGTAAACAGCGCATTAAAACCTACATTAATTTCCTTTGGTCGCTGACCCTCCTCATCAGGAGTAAATAATTCTGCGAATGCAGTAGAATGATGGTCCCATATGTGCAGCGCGCGTGCCACTCTAGCTATCGATTGCAGAGTTTTCAGTGGAAATGAGTAGTCTGTGATGAATACATTCTTTCCCGCCAGTGATGGCATATTCCTGTTTTTTGCAAAATCGCGATCATATGAGTGATAAATACGTACTCTACCCAACAATGGACTATTCGGAAACAGCTCAAACATATGTGCAGAGGCGACTCCATCGGCACATCCGCCATGGGTAATCACAA
>RHAI01000246.1 GCA_010028705.1 bacterium | reverse complement strand
GGCAACACTAACAGGTTGTTGGGCGACAGCGGTCATCATCGCTAAATCCGAGTTCGGCTCCACATCGATATACTTGACAATATCCGACCCAACGACATTTCTGCAACTGGTCTGACAAGTCCCTGCCTTCATCGTGGTCCCCGACACATAAGGATAGTCATATTCCGAGCACAACCCATTGTTCTTCATAATCCAATTGAACGCATTATCCATCAATCCACCGCCGCATCCGTGGTCCCGTCCGCCATTGCCTAAAGTATCGCAATCCACCAACTGTTGCTCCGAGAAGCTCGCTAAACTCCCCGTCTTAATCGCAAATGCGCCTTCTAACGCGCCAGTCGTGGAAAAACTCCAGCAAGACCCACATTGGCCCTGGTCTTTCACTGGAGTAACGGCTCCCTTTGCAGTCCAATCAATAGCGCCAGGAACACCGGCGAAGTAATTGGAACTCTCGACGTAAAATGACCCGATGCGAAAAAAATCCACATTCGCTAAATCCACACCGCCTCTCACCCATTGAACGAACTCCGTCGAGTTCATCCCCGAGAATTGATTGTGTCCCAACACATAGGGCCTGTTATCCGCATTCGCGCGCTCGATAAACAAATGGTTCGATACCCAGTTCCGAAACGCGCTGTCGCGATGAGTCGTGTCGCGGAAACGGACGTGATACTGAGAAACCCAATCATTAAACATCTCAGCATAGTCGGGTATCGCTGCTCCGACCGAAACAACGGTCATCGCGGCCGAGAAAAAAAGAGAAAAAAAGATACGAGCAATCATAGTGGCAAAAATGCGCGATAAGTTGTATATCCTAAGACGAGTTGTTTATATTGTTTGTCGAAAATTGAACGAACGCTCATCGAATCGATTTGCGGCAACTCTCACACAAAAACTCACACAAAACTCACACAATGCATCGATACCTATTACGTTCATCGCTTGCCGAAGAGGTTGGCATATTTATCCTCTGCATCAAAACTCACGCGGTTCGGTGGTTTTGGCGTTCAATACATTATTTGGCGTGTTTGACGTGTTTTGGGTTGAGGACGTTGCGGTTCTTCGTGTTGGATGTGAGTTCGGCGTTGAATCGTCTGCCATTTGGGAACTGGGTGTGTTTGTTCTACATAATATCGATGTGGATGACGGCGGCGACAATATGTTATGGAGGAGAAATGCGGCGGATATGGATTCGTTCTA
>RHAI01000245.1 GCA_010028705.1 bacterium | reverse complement strand
ATTTTCAGACAAATCTCCGAGCGATTTTGCGTACGTAAGCGCTGCAATAATTTCAGTCCGTTTTGGACCTGAAAGTTCTCGATGTTCTGCCTCGAGCGCAGCTTTATTCTCTTTCGTAATAAATTCTTTTGCCATTACTATTGACGATACTATAGAACATATCCTTCGTCAAAGTTGCGGACCAATGAGTTCGGGATGTGCTACAAAATAATCAAGTACTGGCCGAAATGCGTGCACGGCGCTTGTAGTTATTTTAGGACCATCCTCCATCAGTACTGCAAAAGCATACTTCGGATGTTCATACGGGAAAAAGCCGATTGCCCATGAGTTGACGCGAGTATTATTTTTTATCTGTGCAGTTCCAGATTTTGCCGCAACGTGTATTTGTGGGATATTGAGTGCTGTTGTTGTTCCCTCTGTCACTGACATTCGCATGCCTTGTTGCACGGTTGCAAAATCTTGTTCTTGCAATCCAATTGTTGTCGTAATAGGTGTTACTACTTTTGTAATACTTGGTGTGACCAATGTTCCTTTTGATGCAATTGCGCCAATTGCGCGAACCATTTGAATTGGTGTTACCTGAAACCCGTATTGTCCGATTGCGGTGTTATACGTGTCTCCTATACGCCATGCGTCCCCTGGAAATTTTTTTGCTTTCCATGTCACACTTGGGACATTTCCCTCAAGTTCACCTGAAAGATTGATTCCTGTTTTTTCTCCGATACCAAACAGCTTTGCATAAGATCCAAGTTTATCAATCCCCAGTCCTTTTTGTGCACCATATCCACCTCCAATTTCATAAAAATAAATGTTTGAGGACACCGCGAGTGCCTGCATGATGTTCACTGGTCCGTGTACTGCATTATCTTTAAATGTAGTTACGGCAGTTTTGTTGTATGGATTCGGCACGCTAATACTCCCCGTTGAAACAATGATCGTATTGGGAGTAACAAGATGCTCATTGAGTGCAGCCATCGCAAAAAATGGCTTCACAATCGATCCTGGAGTATAGAGCCCGTTAAGCGCTCGGTTAAGAAATGGTCGAGCACTGTCGTGCATATACGCATTAATTTTTTCTACATCTTTCCCCGAAGAAAGCACCTCTGGATCAAACTCAGGAGCACTCGTAATCGCTAATAGTTCGCCCGTAGCAATATCCATAACAACCCCCGCTCCACCACGGAAGTCGGCACTTTTCAT
>RHAI01000244.1 GCA_010028705.1 bacterium | reverse complement strand
GCTGTCCGCGACTACATCAATAATGGGTCTATCTATCCACTGTTCGATACTATTCAAAGACAACTTGTTCGCGATACAGCGCGCACAGAAGCGAAGGACTTCTCGGAAAAATTAATGGATTTATCCGAGCGTACCGAACACACAATCCATCCGGGGCCCTGGTGGTTCGGGCAAAATCCAATTGATGGGCAAGCCGCTCGGGCGCTCACATTGGCATTAATGATGAAATGTGTGACCTCAGGACGCAGAGACTTCGACAATGACGTTCCAAATGCGGTAGGTAAAATAAACCTAAGTGTTTGGCGTAACTTCTGTCGCAATGTCTCCATAGACCCGGCGTTGAATTCAATTCCCTCGCGCAATGTTAACCCAACGTTTAGTGGTCCACAAACCTCGGGTGCTTCAAGAAATAGCAGTAACCCTTCTGGCAGCCAGTTGTCCGAGACGAGTCTAGATCTAGTGGGAATTGAGTTAAGCGGAGTGAGTCGTGAGTCTGGCAATCAGGAACGTACGTTAATCGCGTCTGATTTTAATTCCACCGATTTTTAATCCCGAGAGGTTGGGTGACAGACCGGGAAATGTGTTGATGTAAACCCCACTCAGATGTTCCTGCTGCAGGGTGGGTATTGAATCGGTCTGATCCCGAGGAGAGCCCCATCCATTGCTGCGGTGGTCGCGAAAAATAATTGAAATTTTTTGTCGGAAAAATCCGATAACCCAATGTGAAGCCGTTGCAACAATCTATTAAGGAGAATTAAATGAGTTTTCGAACGCCATCCAGTCCTCATTCACGTCAATCAAATGGGCATGGGCGTACATTTCAACCGATGCCTCGACCGAAACAAACGCGGTCCAACTCGACGGGTGAGGCTCTTCGTGAGGATCTTGGTAGAGTCCCATTCGAACCGACCGGTGTCATTCGTGGCAATTCCCCAATGCACTGGCTGGTACGTTTTTTGCTACTTACAGTTGCATTTCAAGCCATTCTGCCCCGGGCGGCAGCATTCCCGCTACCCTCGGGAAACGATTGCACGCCATACCTCGAAAACGCTGAAAACGGACCGTTGACCGTCAGTGGTTTCGGTACCCTCTGGGGGGTAATGAGCGCCTTTAACGACTTGCCGGGAGTCGGGAATAACACGATGACCTATCAGGGAAATCCAATTACTCGCACCACGTTTGAAAGTGAGGGTGTGGGAGCTCCTTTGAAAGAAATATGCG
>RHAI01000243.1 GCA_010028705.1 bacterium | reverse complement strand
CCTTCGCAATGATAGAGCAGACGGAACTCGACCGCTGGCAAGAATTTGGTGTTGGTTTCCGACTCCGCCTTGAAAATATCGTCGTTCTGATAGAGGATATCGAAAAACCTCTCGGGGAAGACTTCGGTACAATACTTGAATAAGGTTTCGATTTCCCTTGCAGAAATATCCTCTCGCGACCATTTCTTCCAGAGGATGCTGTATTCCGGAAAAGTCGTTGTTAAATCGCGGGTGAAATCGCGTATAATGGAATGGAAATTCGGTGGAACTTCGATGGGGGTGGATGCCATACTGAATTCGACAAATATATATGTGTTGAATATTTCGGTTTATGCTGTTCTGGCGCGAAAATCTATAACTTGGCGTGGAATGATAGAGATTGGCCTACATCTGGCGACGAGAGGAATGGTTGTGTGGAAGAATTGGTCGGGTCGGCCGCGCCAATAAAAATTGAAGCCTCTCAACCGATTTAGTCAAATGCCCGCAACAAGACACTGCCGCTCATATACACAATTGACACACTACTATGGACTCTATCCGACCTCTTCATTACGTGAATCGCGCCGACCCTTCGTGGGATATTGACCGCAAACTGGCGTGGTTGCGCCGTCGTGATTATTTGCGAAGTAATCGCGACGCTTTCATACCAGATGACCGCCCAGCCGACAAGGAATTCCATCGATGGTGGCACACTAAAGGTAAGTATCAATCTATGAAGCATTATGTAGATGGAATGCAGCCATATTATTAACACGCGCCAAATATCCAATATCCGACAGACGACAATCAAATATCCAATATATCCTCTCAACCCTCATTTTTTATTGCAGAATAAGTTTCGGATATTGCTCGAAAACGGAAACGGATGAGAGGATATAGAATCTCTCGCAAAATCGAAATGTTCCTGCATATCGAAAATCAAACCATATTGTGGAATTCCTTAAAGAAATCGCCGTATATTGTCGAGTTCCAGCAAAAATACGCGGCCCACCGGGAAACCTGGTTCCGCGGCATCGTCGAACAGTTCTATACGCAATGGATATCCCAACACCAATCCATTCCCCAGACCGCGAATGAACTTCTCGAAATGAATAAAGCCGCACTGAAAATTATGGTGTCGGATTTGAAACGGCTGCTTGGCTACCACTCCGCCTCATTAGTCGCCGCACAGAATAATAGTGTAGGGAAAACCGAGCCATTCGCGCCTTACGATGTTGCGTCGGAGAAGA
>RHAI01000242.1 GCA_010028705.1 bacterium | reverse complement strand
ATAATTCCATGTAGAAATTCTGAGACAACGATAAGAAGGCTCTTGGATTCAGTCGCGCTAATTCAACCGAAAATCCATGTTATTGCGGTTGATAACCAATCCACTGATACCACACTGTCGATATTTGGAGGAGTTTAAGACGACGGGCGTGGTGGATGTGGTTTTGAAAGAGGATAAAATTGGGGTAGCTGCGACACGAAATGCCGGATTAGATTGGTATTACAGGTACGCCGCGCCGAGCCTAACCCAGGTAATTTTCGCAGACTCCGACGACGTATTTGTGGCGACACAAATACCACAACTATGCGACAAGAGCGAATTATTAGTTATGAGTACCCAAGAGTGCTTTTTGGCCGGGACTTCGGACCAGCAAATTTTAATGCCGAGCAGGAGAGACGTATACGGTGATTATGAATCGACATTGAGTCACCAGGATTTTGTTGACTATTTAATGCGACCAAACACAAGAAGTGAATATACCAGTGTTTGGGGAAAAATTTATAGGCTTGACGTTCTTAAATATTATAGGCTCCATTTTAATGAGAGAATGTACACGTTTGAGGATGTGGATTTCAACTTCAGGTATCTCTCCCGAATAAGATCCGTAGAATTTTCATCCCGTGTCGTCTACGCCCACATCTCATATGCTCGACGAGAGGGCGAGACCTTCCAGAGAGTAAGTTACCGGAGGATGTTTGGTTATCTTTGGGCCCTCCGGTCATTAAAGCGTCTGATGACCCATTTAGGCCACCCAGATCCGAGAATAATTTATCATACTGCATTTTGTTATTTAAGCATTATTTTGGTGCGTATCGGATTCATGG
The DNA here is from genome assembly GCA_010028705.1 of bacterium. Taxonomy (GTDB): domain Bacteria; phylum Margulisbacteria; class Marinamargulisbacteria; order SXXA01; family SXXA01; genus RHAI01. Next base: position 405 of record RHAI01000242.1, on the reverse strand, counting down.
TTAACTCTAAGGCCGATTTTAAGAGATTTTCAGCACTCGCGATCCGCCTCCTCAGGTCCAGAGTGCATCGTCTTGCATGCGAAAGATACGACGTCGAGAGCGGTGGTGGACAGTATGTGTTTAACTTGTTCCTTAGTGGATGCTCGTTGTGCCTCGTTTTGGGGGCTATCCTGAAGGGGAAACTAAGGTATGGATTCTAGATGGAAAGGCTAAATGAACTATATGAATCAAATTACTAGCGACCACTTGGCGTCAAGTTCGGTAATCATTTATGGCTTTGGAATATCTGGACGTTGGGCCTGTGACAATTTTCATAATGTAGTCGGCATTGTTGATACAGACTCAAAGAAGTGGGGCTTGAAATACGGGAAATTTTCCGTCTCAAGCCCAGATATTCTTCGGGAG
>RHAI01000241.1 GCA_010028705.1 bacterium | reverse complement strand
CAAGCCGAAATCAATCACGCACGGCAATCTGCCAACCAAGACTGTTCCATCCCCCCCACTGGTCTCGGTTATACTGCTTGGGAAGATTGGGATCCACTTCTCCCTGAACACGGACAACTCCTTTCTCATAAAATGGCTATAAATTCTCTTGCTGACCAAGATCCCCGTCAAGCATTCTGTAATCAATGTGCTACCGGTGATGTAGTTGAAAACTTTACCTCTTCCATCTTCGATTGGATGAATTCAAAAACATCTTCTCCCCAAAATGCCGATGCCAATATATTTGATTCCAAAAATCCGATCATACCAGAAGACCCAGTCACCAAAAATATAAATACGAAACCTGTTTTCGCATATCCTGGTCTTGATGAAGAAGGAAAACGTGAAACTCTCCCCGGTTCTCTTCCCATACCTGCTGATTTCCCTGCCAACAATCGTTTCAATCAAGATGATGCCCAACAACGTCAATCCACTATCGACAATGCCAACAAAATTCTTGACAAATTAAATAAATTACGTAATCAACTCCAAAATAATCCAGTCCCCACCACTCCTCTCCCGCCATCCGCTTCCAATCTACCCCGTTCTGGATTTGTCGATCTCCCCTCTGTTGATGCCAAGAAAGCCAACAAATTTGTCCCTTCGCCAGAACCCATCAATCAATCCATGGGTCCGAATCCATCCAATCAACGAAACTTCCCAGATGCTATTCCAAACGCGAAATATACTGAATTATCTAATGCTCGTGATATTGGATATGGAAAAGCAAATAAAATCTTAACTCAACCACCAGGTGGTCCTGCATGTCGTTTCATCAATACTCCCCAATGTTCACCAGATTATCCATATTATACAGGTGCGAATATTGGTGTAGAAGGTGGAGCACAAATGTTTCGTTGCAATGGACCTGATGATGGAGAACAAGCAGAAGCAGTTGCTAGCATAGAAAGTGGTGAAATCAAAAAAGCATTTATCGTTAATGGGGGTAAAGGATATACGATGGCACCCAAAGTGACTATTTTGGGGGGAGGAGGTGATGGTGCGATTTTAGAAACACGTATAAATCCAACAACAGGAGTGGTTGTGGAAATCTCGGTGAAAGATGGTGGATTCGGTTATCATTCGACTCCAACTCTTCAATTAGAGACTCCCGGGATGTCGAATCAATGTTATTTATGTTGTGCCGGTAAATAAAAAAAATAACACAGATGAATAGAGATAATACTATCA
>RHAI01000025.1 GCA_010028705.1 bacterium | reverse complement strand
ACCGCCAACATGGCCACCGACAAGGCCAAAATGACGCATCGGACCCCAAAAGAGCCGGAATCAATCAATGCAACATTCAATAATATTCCAGTTCCAACAACCCACGAAATTGATCGTGTCAGCAATACCACTGGAAATGTACCCAGAACAATGGATATAAAAAAAACACCCATCGAATACGGGATATTATAAATTTGCCCGATTAGAGCCAATGCCAACACCGTAGCCAATAAATTTGCCGAGGCGGCTAATTCTCGCCACACAAGCCGACGCTCATTGAACGTAATGAGCGCTAACAACCCAATCCAGGACCCCATTAAAGGGAGAAGTGAGAGCAATATTCGGAGAAACTGATCTAAATCTTGCCAGCAGTTTGCGATCACAAGAACGGTTCCAAGAAGCAAGGAAAAAATCCCCAGTACCGACCACACCAGTGACGAGATAAATTTACGCCCTGCCGGAAAGGCAGCGGTTACATACCGATTTCTGATGGCCTCACCTTGGTAAGGCGATATGATTCCTGATGACTGCCAGTCCTGGACCTGCCGAAAAAGCCAATGGATCCGAGGCGATCGCACGGCTATTCGAGTAATTCCCCACTTTTGGCCCATTGATCGCGGGGGACCTCATCAATTACCACGTAGGTCGCACTTTCCGGCTTTCCCGCCACGCGCTTCATCGTGTCGGTGATTTCTTTAACAATTTGCTCACGCTGATCACGAGATAATTGACCAGCAACACGGACATTAATATATGGCATTATTTAATCATTTCCTTTTTCGGTGATTCCTCGATCGTCCGCTTAACTCGCCCCATTAACGCTGTGAGATCAGTCGGAAACGTATCGATTAAATCGGGATATACTATGAGTAGCGATTGAATTTTAGCGTCTTTTAATAAACCGTTAAACCTAACCATTGACTGTTGCTCGGGATTGCCATCCCCAGTCACCAAAATAAAATGCGACGCATCGTATTCCCCGGTTCGGATATTTTTGTGAAACTTCGGATCAATTTCACGGCTAGGGTACGAAAAAAAAGCCAATGTATTAGGAAATTTTTTAGGGTGCTCAAGACCGGCACGAATGGCCAGAGCCCCAGAGTCATTCATCCCAACCAATACCGATGTTAGGGTATCAATTTTGACTGTTCGATCCACTAACGCCCGCGTCGCCACAATTACTTGGGCCGCATCTGAGGTATTGCTTACATTAATTGATGGTATTACCAACATATAGCCCAACGCATCGGCAACGGGCTTCCAGACCATTTTTGCCGACGATCGGCTTCCCCCAGGTGCTATAACGATTAGGCAAGAATACCGGCTTTTCTGAATCTGGTGGGATGGATACAGTAATTCAACCGATGCCCCATTTGAGTTTAAGACGACCGTGGATGGATCAGGCTGTCCCAGGAGAGTGCCCGTCAATCCAACTAATGCGACGACGCTTTGGATGATTCGGTAGGTACGAGTGACCATTCAAAAACACGCTCCTCAAGTTCGAATATAGACAATTTGATCGTGGATGGTCGTCGATCAATCTTAAACGTTAAGTACCCTTCCTTATGATTATCGTCTTGTTCTTTTTCTTTCCACTTCGATGGTTTATAGGGTCGACCATCTACGGTTAAAATAGTGGTATCCAATATGTCGGACTGAACCGCGTCGGTATTCTGAAAACTTTCCATCAGTACATGAAACACCACTTCACGCTCGTCGATTTTATTAACTCCGACTTCAATTTTCAGCGCATTCTCAATGGTGGTCAGTGGTTTCAAGTGATCGGTTTGCACGTTTACAACATCGAGTTCGTGAGACGGCGATGTCACCGATGGGGTCGATGCGGGAGTATGACTCCGATTCACACAAAATTTAACGGCACCACCCATCAGTAAAATGGCGGGGAGGTATAAAAAAAATACCCGACGCATCCGCTTATTCATTACCCAAGCACCTCGAGAATCTGATCTAAGCGAGTGAATTTTTCACGAGGCTTACCCAATTCAGTCCCTCGTTCCTTCTCAATTTTATCGATTTTTTTCCATTCTGAGTAAGTAATCCATCTCACACCGCGTTGGGAGAGAATCGCTTCCACCGCGCTAAGTTCCGGCTGTGAACAGGGACGCAAGCGTTCAAGGTCAGCTAAGAGAGTGGCAATAGTTTCAGTGCTGCACGGTTTATTGGTACCTAAAACCCCGCGAGGCCCCCGCTTGATCCAGCCGGCCACATAACATCCAGGCAACCCCACAATGGCGCCCGCCTGATGGGGAATCGTTCCTGACTTTTGGTCAAATGGCACACCCGGAATGGCGGTTCCCTTGTATCCAATGGATTTAAATATCAGCCCGGTATTTAGCCGAATTTTTTCGCCAGTACCCACCGCTTGTTGATGACCGGGGTCACCGATGAGATTATTTTTTTCAAGAATTATTTCAGACACTCGATCATCGCCACCAATTTCAACTGGCCCTTCTAGAAAACGGACTACAACCTGCTTTGAGCCCCCTCGTCGAGGGTTCGCGACATAGTCACGTAATACGGCCATGTTTTTTTTCGCTTTGTTATTGGTATCATCGTCTAATTCCGATTGACTGGCTGGATTGATCGCCATGTCAGACGGATCAATTACCACATCCACACCGTGAATTTCCCCAAATTCCTTTATTTCTAATTCAGTAAATGCGGATTGAACTGGCCCGCGGCGACCCACCAAATGGACGGTTTTGACTTTACTGGTTGCCAATTTATTCAAAATGGGGTCTGGGATATCTGTTTTTCTGAGTTCATCGATGGGCTTCACTAAAATACGCGTGACATCAATCGCAACATTCCCTTGGCCAATGACAACAACGGATTCATGATTCAGGTCAAACTCCAAATTCTGGTAATCGGGATGCCCGTTATACCATCCAACAAATTCGGTAGCCCCGTATACCCCGGCTTTTGTTTCACCCGGAATGCCCAAGGTTCGGTCAGTCTGCGCTCCAACGGCCAGAATTACGGCATCGTAATATTGTTTTAGTTCATCGATCGTGATGTCCCGGCCAACCTCGACATTCCCAAACCACCGAAATCGAGTGGCATTGGCATCCGCGACTCGCTCATAATAGGCGCCCACACTTTTCATTTTCTGGTGATCGGGTGCCACCCCACCCCGTAGCAACCCAAAGGGCGTCGGTAAGCGATCAAAACTGTCGATGGATACATGAATCGCCGATTTAAACAAAGCATCCGCAGCGTAAAAACCGCTTGGACCTGACCCCACAATAGCTACCCTCAACGGTCGTTGTTCTGAACCCAATGGTGCCATAACTTATTCCTCGTCTATCTAAAATTTACAAAGGCCACGTGGATGCCATAATCATTATTGCGAACGGTATGCATGGCAGACTGTAGATCATCGATTGATTTTCCCGTTACACGCACTTGGTCCGATTGAATCTGGCTCTGGACTTTTAACTTTGAATCTTTAATATCCTTCACAATTTGCTTCGCTTTTTCAACGGGAATCCCATTTTGCAATTTAACATCTTGCTTGGCGGTTCCACCTAACGCCGATTTTATTTCCTCAAATGTCAACGCTTTAAGAGAAATTTCGCGCTTGACCATTTTTTGTTTCAGCACCTCCCCCACCGCAGTTACTTTAAAATCATCGGCGGCCGTTATCGTGATGAGATGATCCGAACTCTTGAAATCAATATCGCATCCCGAATCCTTTAAATCGTAACGTTGACCAATCTCCTTAAGCGCTTGGTTGATCGCATTGGTAACTTCTTGATGATCCAATTTAGAAACGATGTCGAATGAATGATCTGCCATAATTCCTCACCTACTTATTTTTATGCTGTCACGGGAGTGGACAACGCAATTACATAATCATACGGATAGATCGACGAATGGTTATCTGACCAATTAATTCCAATGGCGTAATTACCAATTGGGCTCATCCCAATCGGAACAACCGAATCGGGAATTTCAGATTCGACGATGAGAGGCGATCCAGTAAATTCGTCCTCGCAGCGTGCGCATCGACATTTAAGCCGTAGCGCCTTTGATTGAATTTCGAAACGAGTTGTTCCCTGACTGACGACCACCGCTCCCGATTCAAACAGCTCAACCGATGGGGTAACACCACCATTGTGCCGGATCCGGCTCACCTCGCGAACCACGGAATTCGCCAATTGCTGATACAGTGTCGCAATCGGGGATTGGGGGTGATCGAGAACGAACGGAGTCCCGCTGTCCCCCGCCGGAGAAATATCAGGATGAATGGGAAATTCGACAGTATGATTAAATCCAAATTCATTTACCAAACTCTGTAATGCCCCGCGCCCAAACGGATAATGCTTTTCGGCACATGAATCACATTCGAAATAGCTCATATTTTCCACCACAGCCACCGTCGGAACCTTCATTTTGTCAAACATCTCGATCCCTTTAACAACATCAATGAAGCTAATGCGTTGGGGCGTCGTGACGATCACGGCGGCGGTGATGGGAACTAATTGGGTCAAGGTAATTTGAATATCCCCAGTGCCTGGAGGCATGTCGATGACTAGGTAATCTAAATCACCCCAATTCGTCTGCGTCACCAACTGATTAATGACCTGGGACACCATCGGACCACGAAGAATGGCGGGATTTTGTTCGTCTTCGGGAGAGGCTGTATAGCCAAAACTCATTAATTTAACGCCTTTAAACGATAATGGTTTAATTAATTCCCCATCAAAATACAATTGTGTATTTGGAAGATAAGCCATAGTCGGTAAACTGGGCCCATAAACATCGGCGTCAAACACTCCCACTTTGGCCCCGGAAGCCGCTAACGTAAAGGCTAGGTTCACCGCAGTAGTTGATTTACCGACACCTCCCTTGCAGCTCGATACAGCAATAACATTCGACACGTTCGCTAATCCTTTAGCCATCGGTTTTAAACCCGAATACGATCGTGAGGACAACGACACCACCACGCGAGTGATGCCCGGAATGGCGCCCACCAACGACTCGGCCTGCGATTTAAACATGTCTTTAACGGGACAGGCGGGCGTCGTAAGTTCAATAGTAAATGACGCGACGCCATCAGAAATATTTAAATTTTTAATAAATCCAAGTGAAACAATATCAGCCCCAAGGTCCGGGTCTTGAATCTGAGATAATTTTTCCAATACGAGTGATTCTAAAGGGTGTGTCATGATAAATAATCCAAGTACGGCGTCAAATCGTCATGATCTGGCGACGCAAAAATAATACGTTCAATACTAGGGGTCCGAGTAATGGCCCAACTGGCATTACCGATCACCTCAGCCACACGGTGTGATGCCAAGCGAACATCAATTACTACGGTTGGGAGTTCAGGAATTGGGGTAAGCGAATCAATACAAGGATGCCCCATCGCATTGGGATCTCCACAAATGACCTGCATAATACTCATATCGGCATCCCTTTTAACACGTTCGGTGTGGCATCAGTAATCGTGACAGTCACCCAATCACCAATCCGATAGTCCGACTTTGGAATAATCACAATGCGGTTACTATCAGTTCGCCCCTGACAATCCATGTCACTTTTCTTCGTCGAGTCTTTTTCGATAAGAATGCGCTCAACACGCCCAATATAGTCTCGATTTTTTTCAAGAGATATGGCGCGCTGCAATTCATTTAAAACCACGATGCGCCGTGTTTTTTCTTCCTCCGACACATCGTCTTTTAATCGACGTGCCGCTAAGGTATTCGGGCGTTCCGAATATTTAAATATATACGCACTATCAAATCTTACCCGTCGAACTACATCGACCGTATCCTCAAATTCCTCAGCCGTTTCAGTCGGAAAACCGACGATGATATCGGTCGAAAACGAAATTCCAGGAATTGTCGCCCGTATCTCATCAACTAACGCCAAAAATTCATCCTTCGTATAGGTCCGATTCATTTTATCCAATACCCGAGTGTTTCCAGCCTGTAGAGGCAAATGAATTTGCTTACAAATATTGGGACGATCAGCCATCAATCGAAGTAGTTTTGACGGAAAATCTTTGGGATGGGGCGATGTAAATCGAATACGTTCGACTCCAGGCACATCACTGACCATCGCCATCAGATCCGCAAAGTCGGTCGCATCATGGCGATATGAATTTACATTTTGCCCCAACAATGTGACCTGATGAAATCCTGCCGAGACGAGTCGTTTCACCTCATCCACCACCGATTCAGGGTCTCGACTCCGCTCCCGACCCCGTGTGTACGGAACGACACAAAACGTACAAAAATTATTACAACCCCGCATGATCGCAATCCACGCATTGACTCCCTCGTCGCGACTGGGCGAGATGTCAGAGTACGTTTCAAATTCAGATAGCGTAATATCAAAGCTTTTATCACCCGATTGGGTCACTTCGCTAATCAGTTTTGGCAATTGTTTATAACTATCCGGACCCGCAATAAAATCGATACCAAGATTAGGATCCTCGAGTAATTTAGTTTTAAAATTAGTCGCCATGCAACCTAAAATACCCACCAATACCGGATCAGGTTTTCGCCTATTTTTAATTTCATGCACACGGTTCACCACTTTTCGATCCGCGTTGTCACGCACCGTGCAGGTATTCAACATTACGATATCAGCACCCAACTCGTCGGTTACAATCTCGTAATTCTCTTTTTTTAATATCGAACGAACCAATTCGGAATCATACTCGTTCATTTGGCAGCCATACGTCTCAATAAATACTGTTTTTGTCATTGTTTCACCACAGAGCCTATCATTCTATCCCCTTCAATTTGGGTCAACACCACAGGAAGCAATTGATTCTCAAGAGTCTCAGTGCTTGGAACTGATACACGAATATAATTTTCGGTGAGTCCTGTCCACCATCCTCGTTTTTCACTTTCGAATAACACGAGCACTTCTCGGCCAATATGCCGGGTCATGAAAGCCGATTTCTTTCGTTGACTCATGTCCCGCAAGACTTTACTCCGGCGGTGAATCTCGGCCGGTGATATTTTATCCGTTTGCTTGCTACTCCGTGCATACAGTCGTTCGGAATAGCTGAATACATGAAAATAGCTAAACGGTAATGAGTCTAGCAACTCCGCCGTTTGATTAAATAGCTGATCAGTTTCCCCTGGAAAACCCACGATCACATCAGTTCCGAGACCGATATCAGGCACCAATTGAACCGCCCGGTTTACAAAACTGACGTATTCAGCGACTGAATACTTACGGCTCATCCGCTCCAAAATATCATCCGTTCCACTTTGAATCGGAAGATGAAGATATTGACACAACGGATTTTCCGCCGCCATGAGCTCAATAATATTCCAATCAACCGTCGTCGGTTCAATCGATGATATTCGTAATCGCTTTAAACCATCGATCCGACACAACGTATCAATTAGATCAGGAAAACGTTTTGAACCATCGGCATAGGTGCCGACATTAATTCCCGTTAACACAAGTTCACGGTGCCCGGCACTGACCAAATGGACCGCATCACGAATGGCATCCTCAAACACGCGACTACGAGCGGGGCCACGGGCAAATGGAATAACACAAAACGAACAGTAAAAATCGCAGCCATCTTGCACTTTCAGATTGGCCCGAGTATGACGTAGATCAATCGCTGCCGTTTCGACGACGAACGACTGGCGCTCGATTTTAGGCACCACCAATTGAGGTTGATCAACCGGCTGTTGAATCAAATCCGTAATCGTAAGTTTATTCGCATTCCCGACAACCCATTTAACGTTGGGTAACTTGAGTAATTGATCTTTTAAAATCTGGGCCTGACATCCAATCAATGCAATCGAGCACTTCGGGTTATCACGAACAATTTTGGATACCAACCGTCTCGTATCGGCGTCTCCATTTTCAGTCACCGTACAGGTATTAACGATGACAACTTCCGGATGGGCATGCATATCCACGACCTGAATGCCCTGGGTAATCAGCTGTTGCTCCAAGGTCGCTGTTTCAGCTTGATTTAAACGGCACCCCTGATTATAAAGTGCGACCGAGGTGGGCAAAGTCATACAGTCCGCTTAGATCTGAACCACATCTCGAATTTCTGGGATCTCCTCACGCAACCGACTTTCGATACCCATTTTTAAGGTTAATGTGGCGCTCGGGCAACTACTACAAGCACCTTGTAAATGCAGCATTACAACGCCATCTTCATAACTATGAAACTGAATATCCCCACCATCCATCGCAACGGCTGGTCGTATTTCGTTATCTAAAATATCCCGAATCCGTGATTCGATATCATCCGACGATGTGCTGGATTGAATGAGCAACGAGGTATCTACGCCGACCGTTTCTCCCTCTAATTCACGTTGAAGAGTGCTTACCACCGGTTCCGCAAGCTCCGTCCAATCCACCGAATACGACTTGGTCACGGATACAAAATTTGTTCCAACCATTACAGATGAGACCCCATTCAAGCGATAGAGTGCTTGAACAAGAGGCGACGTCTCGGCTTTGGCTTGGTCTGAAAAATCGATACTTCCAAAGTCGAGGATAATTCGGCTGGTAACGAATTTTAATGTATGAGGATTTGGGGTAATTTGAGCTGAAATAGTGACGGTCATGATGGACTCCTTATTGGGGTTATTCGGTACTAACGGTTGCGGTCGCGGATGGGGATAAGGCATCCTCAATCGCACGCCAAACTAACGCCGCGCATTTCACGCGGGCCGGAAATTTTTTTACTCCCTCTAACACGGCTAATTTGCCTAATTGCTGCCGCTCATCGTGGGTTAACGTGTCGGTAAGTAACATTTTTAAAAACAAATTTTTAAGTCTAATAATAGTGGTCACAGGTTGGCCAATGATCGCCAAAGTCATCAACGATCCGCTTGCTTTTGAAATAGCGCAACCGGAACCAGTGAACTGAGCGTCGACTACGACATCATCGGACACTGTCAATGTCACTTCATAGTCGTCACCACACAAGGGATTAATCCCGTGGGAATAATGAGTAAATGGATCCAATTTGCCAAAATTTCGTGGCGATTTATTGTGATCCAAAATTAATTCTTGATACAGGGATTCGAGTCGACTCATGAAAAATATTTCCGCACGGTTAATAATGCCTCGATCAAACGATCAATATCCTGGTAATTGTTATATACCCCCAATGACGCTCGGATCGTAGCGGGTACATTATACACACCCATCAACGGTTGTGCGCAATGATGTCCCACCCGAACGGCAACCCCTTCCTGATCAAGAATGGTACCGACATCATGAGGATGGACCCCTGACATCACAAATGACACGGCGGCTGATTTTTCACGAGGGGTGCCAATCAACTGAATACCCGGAATAGTCGACAACTGATTCATTAGATACGAGATCAGCTGGTGTTCGTGGGCCAGGAGAGCATGCCAGCCGACGTCAATTAAAAACTGTATTGCTTCCCCTAAGCCAATAATTTCCACTATCGGGGGGGTTCCGGCCTCAAATTTGGCAGGGGGTAACGCATAGGTTGACCCATCAAAAGTAACAGTCTCGATCATATCACCCCCGAACTTATACGGGGGTAATTGGGTCAACAGGTCATATCGCCCGACAAGAACACCCACCCCGGTGGGGCCGTATGCTTTATGAGCAGAGAAACAATAAAAATCACACCCCATTTTTCTGACGTCAACGGGCCGATGAGCAATACCTTGCGCGCCATCCACCACAACGATTGCCCCAACGTTTTTGGCTATTCTAACGAGATCCTCCACCGGATTCACTGTCCCCAAGACATTGGACACATGGGTAAACGCCACCACCTTTGTGGTGTCGGTAACCAGGGAGTTAAATTCGTCCAGACGAATATCACCGGATGAATCAATTGGCGCCACTTTTAAACGAGCTCCAACGGATTTGGCGACCTCCTGCCAAGGCACAATATTTGCATGATGTTCCATTTGGGTGATCAGAATCTCATCCCCAGATTTTAAGTAACCTCGACCCAATATCGTGGCAATTAAGTTCAGTGATTCAGTAGTCCCCGATGTAAACACCACCTCGTTTACCGACCGCGCGTTCACAAAGGACGCCACTAAGTGACGCACCCGCTCACACGCCTCCGTCGATTCCTGACTCATCGAATAAACTCCACGATGAACAGTCGCATAGTCCCGTGTTAAACACTGCGTCATTCGATCGATGACACGCCGTGGCTTTTGAGTCGTGGCCCCACTATCCAAATAAACTAAGGGATGATCGTTTACTTGCCGACCCAGGACGGGAAATTGATTTCGAATCCCGGCTACACCACCCTGTTCCATTACGATTTAAGCCTCAGAAAATACTCTAAAACACGGTCTCGTGCGATACTCCGAAAACTCTTACTTGAGAGTTGATCAATAATCTCATCGGCAAATCCACTCATTAGCGTAGAGCGGGCCTCAGCGGAGGACAAGCCTCTGCTTTGGAGATAAAAAATGGTATCGGGATCTAACTGACTCATCGTTGCCCCATGAGCGCACTTCACATTATCGGCAAATATGGACAATTGAGGTCGCGATAACGCCCGTGCCGAATCCGACAAAATCATATTTTGATTCGACTGCACCGAGTCAGTGAGCTGAGCTCTCGGAGCAACGACTACAGTTCCTTTAAAATCGGACAGTGATTCATCTGTCAAAAGTGTTTTTATTAACTGAGTGCTTCGACCAGACTCCGCAATGTGCTCCACTCGACTATGCGAATAATTACGGGACTGATTAGCCCCCATAATGAGATTCGAAATCTGGGTAGATGCCTCGTTACCCACTTGACGTACGACGATCGACCGTACGAGTGAATGGGACGGAAAATCAATAGCCGCAAAATGAAGGCGACTCGTCTCATGCTGTAGGACTGCCCACACCGACGATTGAGTTACGCCGTCGTCCCCACGAATTTCGTCAATAGTCAGAGTCGCACCTTGTTCAACTTGGCACACACACACGGCTGAAGAATTTGAACCTCGTAGATCAACCGATACATTCAACGTTTGCCCCGGTTTCACCTGAACAAAACATCCAACACCATTCATTGCGTTTTCGGCTAAAGCGACTTGAACGGCCCCATTACCGGTCACTAATGACCACCGCTTTATGGTTGATAATGCCGCCAGCGCCGATGGGGTGTCACAAAAATCATCCCAACGGAATAACTCGGAATCAAACGGAGAATCTCCCATCTCTAACACCGAGATAGCCACTGAGGGATCGGCCATAAACTTAGGCAAATCCGACTGATTTGACTGTATGAAAGGTGCCCACATGGCGATGTCGCAATACTTCCACTCCTCCGATACATTAGGGGGTTGAGTCATCGCGACAGATGCCTGGTGAATGAGTCCGGCCCAATCCGACCGTCGATCGCTCATGCCTTCAACCCATTCAGTGATGGAGATAATAACCAATCGTAACCACGCTCTTCGACCTGCAACGCCAGCTGAGCATCTCCAGATTTGATAATTTTTCCATCGGCCATAATATGCACGACATCCGGGGTAATATAATTAAGCAGACGTTGATAATGAGTAATAATCAAAAAGGATCGGTCCGCATCTTTAAGGCGATTAACGGCACCTGATACGATTCTAAGAGCATCAACATCCAAGCCTGAATCAATTTCATCTAAAATCACCAATTGAGGCTCTAAAACTGCCATTTGAAGGATCTCGTTACGTTTCTTCTCGCCTCCCGAAAATCCCTGATTAACGGATCGAGTTAAAAATTCATCGTCCATCTCGACCCACTTCAATTTATCCGCAATGATTTGAGCAAAATCAAACGCATCGACTTCTGACAGACCTCGATACTTCCGTTGGGCATTGTAAGCCATTCGAATAAAGCTTTCGTTATTAACCCCGGGGATTTCAACTGGATATTGAAAAGCCAAAAACATTCCAGCATTGGCACGCTCATCAGGATCCATCGCTAAAACATCTTGCCCATTCAACACGATTGAGCCAGCGGTTACATCGTAATCGGGATGTCCAGTCAACACCTTGGACAACGTACTCTTTCCGGAACCATTTGGCCCCATTATCGCGTGAATTTCACCTGGATTAATGGATAAATTCACCTGTTTTAAAATGGCTTGTTCGTCGATAGTCGCTTCTAGATTTGTAATAGTTAACATATTTATCCCACCGAGTTTTCTAATTTGAGACCCAATAACTGAGTCGCCTCAACCGCAAATTCTGTCGGCAACTCCTTAAACACGTCCTGACAGAATCCATTGATAATGGTCGCCATCGCATCCTCAGCTCGGATACCCCGTTGTTGAAAAAAGAATAATTGATCTTCGGTTACTTTTAGCGTGGACGCTTCATGCCCTACACTAGCCGATTCGTTTCGCACATCGATAACCGGGAGTGTTGTGGCACTGCATTTATCGCCAATCAGCATCGAATCGCACTGGGTAAAATTATGAGCACCCTTAGCTGATTTATTCATTTGAACTAAGCCGCGATAGGTATTATTCGATTTCCCAGCCGAAATCCCCTTGGAGACAATCGTGCTACGGGACCCTTTCCCAATATGGATCATCTTCGTACCCGTATCGGCTTGTTGATTATGATTCGTTAGGGCAACTGAATAGAACTCGCCAACACTCTCGTCTCCAATCAACACACAGGACGGATATTTCCAAGTAATCGCTGATCCGGTTTCTATTTGAGTCCAGGAAATTTTCGATGCCTTACCTTGGCATTTTCCCCGCTTGGTGACGAAATTATAAATACCCCCTTTTCCTGTTTCGGGATCTCCGGCATACCAATTCTGAACTGTTGAATATTTAATTGAGGCGTTCTCTAACGCGACCAACTCGACAACGGCGGCATGCAATTGATTGGTATCAAATTGGGGGGCGGTACACCCTTCGAGATAACTGACCTGAGCATTCTCTTCGCACACGATCAAGGTTCTTTCAAACTGACCGGATTGCTCAGTATTTATCCTAAAATAAGTCGAAAGTTCCATGGGACAAATAGTGTTTTTAGGTACAAACACGAAGCTGCCATCCGAAAATACAGCCGCATTAAGCGCCGCATAAAAATTATCGGTATGCGGCACAACTGAACCGAGATATTGTTTTACTAATTCAGGGTAGTCATGAACCGCTTCTGATAATGGACAAAACACCACCCCCGCCTCGAGTAGCTTGCGTTTGAATGTGGTCGCTACCGACACACTGTCGAAAATAGCATCGACTGCCACGTTCGCGAGTTTTTTCTGTTCAGTTAACGGTATACCCAACTTTTCAAACGTTCTCAACAACTCGGGATCGACTTCATCTAAACTATTTAATTTTTTGACTTGCTTTGGGGCGGCGTAATAATGAATATCCTGAAAGTCAATTGCCGGATATGAGACATTGGGCCACATTGGGGGCTCCATGGTTAACCAATGTCGGTACGCCTTGAGGCGAAAATCGAGCATAAAATCAGGCTCGTTTTTCTTAGCTGACAGATGGCGAATGACGTCCTCCGACAACCCTTTGGGAAAAATATCCGACTCAATATCACTCGTGAATCCGTATTGATATTCCCTCTTGGTAATATCATCTAAAAGTTGCTGGCTCATACCGATTTTCCTATCACAAAACTTGAAATTTTCTTTTTATCTAAAATAGAGTCTATCTGTCGTTGCACATCGCCTAACGCTGATTTGAGCTGGCAAAACATATTCAAACTGCACGAATCCTTATTGACAAGGCATTCCGACAGTCGAGTAGGTCCGTCAATCAGATCAATCACCGTTTTTAATGAAATTTGGTCCGAACGCCTCAGTAACGCAACGCCACCATTTTTACCTTGTCGAGTCTGAACAATTTGCCCTTTTGCTAACGTCTGAACAATTTTAGCCAGGTTATTATACGGGATCATCAGCCGCTCCGATAAAATCGGCATTGTCGCCGATTTTCCTTCTGGAGACGCAAGAAAAATCACAATCCTGAGTGCAAAATCTGCCGACTTAGTAAGTTTCATTTTAAACCAGGGCTGATTATACCAGTTATCCGACCAGGATCAATTTATTTAGGTGCATCGGAAGCCGCAATGTAGGCTGTTGTCCACGCGTTCTGAAAATTAAATCCGCCGGTGACGCCATCGATATCTAAAATTTCACCGGCAAAATATAGTCCTGGGCATCGTTTACTTTCCATGGTTCGAAAATCGACTTCATTCAATGCCACCCCGCCACAGGTTACAAATTCGTCTTTAAATACCCCTTTACCCGAGATCATATATCGATCCCGTGTTAGTACCTCGACTAGCGCCCCACGATGACGTTTACCCGTTTCATTCCACGGCAAATCACCGATCCCAAGTGCTTTAGTCACCAGGTAGTTCCATAATCGACCCGGAATCTCTGAGACCAGCGGGCGACTTCTGACCCATTGTTTCGACTCCATTTGCCGGTCAGTGATCGCCGCCTCGACGTCGTCTAACCGATAATTAGGAAGCCAATTAATCGTGAGAGGGAGTGAATACTGCGATCCAGCAAAATCACGGGCGGCCCATGCTGAAATTTTAAGGGTTGCGGGGCCGCTAAATCCCCAGTGCGTCACGAGAACAGGACCTCGTTGTTTCCATTGCCGGGTGCCCGAAACAGTAACCACCGCATCGGATACCGCAACACCCGGAATCTCAGTCAGCGCATCATCGTTAATTTTAAATGTAAATAGCGACGGGACCGGATCGAGAATGGTATGTCCGAGAGATTTTGCAAACGAATACCCCATACGGCTGCTTCCTGTTGCCAGAATTATTCGATCACAGTGAGTTATAAAATCCGGTGTAATATGTACAGAAAACCCACCCGCTGGGTGGGTCTCGATGCGTTGAACATCCGTCCGAGTCCACGTGTCAACACCCCGACCTGACGCTTCAGTTTCAAGTGCATCAATAATCGATTGGGATGAATTCGATACAGGGAATACCCGTCCATCAGCCTCGATTTTGAGAGGCACCCCGCGATCCTCGAACCATTGAATCGTATCTCTGGGTTGAAACCGTTGAAACGGTCCGATGAGCGCTTTACCACCTCGTGGATAGTATTCGGACAATTGGCGAGCGTCAAAGCAGGCGTGAGTCACATTACAACGCCCCCCACCCGACACCTTGACCTTACCCAATCCCCGATCTGATTTTTCTACCAAAATAACCTCGTCAGTTGGGACATTTATTTTACGGTGAATCGCCGAAAAATATCCTGCGGCACCCGCGCCAATTACCATGACTTTCATTAATAATTCACTCCACTATTGGGCATTCAGTGAGGGCACTCCGAAAATTTAATCGAACAGTGGTTCCAACCCCAATCTCCGACTCGATCGCAATCGTTCCGCCAATACGTCGAACAATTTGATTGACAATCGACAAGCCTAACCCCAAGTGATTCTCATCGCCACTACACGATACCGATGTCGAAAAAAAAGGGTCCATAATACTCGGCAGGAGTGTTGGGGAAATTCCGACTCCGGTATCGGTTATTGCTACTTCAAGCCAGTAAATTTGAGAATCGATCGACCGCTCCTCCGATCGCCCCAGATACTGGGTTGATATTGTCAAGCGGTGTCCTAAATCATTCGGCGTTCCCATCGCTTGCAATGCGTTTCGAGTAATATTGATTAGCACCTGTTTCAAATCGTCAACATGGCCCCAAATCGACCCGGCATGGGGATCCAGATCAGCCACCACGTGGATACTTTGGTGATGAAATGCGCCCTCAAATAAGTTCAGTAGATCGGTAATACTTTGATTAATATCGATCGCCGTTTTTTTGGCCGTATCGGTCGATGAAATAATACCTAAAATGGCAGAATGCCACCGTTGAAACTCAGGAGGCAACCGGATTTCAAAGGAAGGATCATCGGGCCGAAAATCAGCCTGAATCATCCCATTTTCATCCAAATAGCCCAGCGAGACCAAATGATGCCATAAGCGATCGGATTCGGCACCGACAATGCCAGAAAATGCCATTGTCGATACCCCTTTACCGGATGTTCCGTAGGCTACCATCGTGTCGCACAATCGCTCGACCCGAGCCGATTCCGAATCGACGATAGACAACATGTCGGCGATCGTTCGGTTGATCCGCAATTTGACTAATAGCGTATTGATAGTCGATTCATAGGGAATCAGATGGCGAGGTAACTCGGTACTAAATGACGGGGAGTACGGCTTAAATGTTTGGGGATTCAATCGACCCGCCTCATCGATGTAATCTGATTGTCGTAGCCAGTCCCATAGTTTCGGTGCATCGGTCGTCGACGTGGCCATCGCCAACTGGGCAATCGTTACCTGATCCGTGAACACCAAATCAGAGGGATTAACGGGTAGCGATGTCAGTGCGGCATTCTCAAGGCGCCATCGAAGATGAAACGCTTTAGCCTGCATGGCACTCATTGGATTTCGGATTTCGTGAGCCACGCCTACCGCAATGGCCGACAACTGAGCGTTTTTAGTCAGTTCAGTAGCCGCAACGATAGCCGTTTCTTTTTTGGCGACTTCGTCGGCAATACGAGCCTCCAAGGTACGTGTCATTTCCGCCAAATCTACGTTCAGTTCGGTTAATTCACGATTGGCAGCCTGTAACGCTTCATAAAACTCGATGCGCTCCAGGACTGCAATAACCGGAGGACAAATCAAGGTCATCAATTCAGTATCCAGCGGCGTAAAACCGTCGATTGCCTCGTCTCGTCGAAGTATTAGCGCCCCATACACCGCCTGGCATGACTGAAGCGGCACACATAGGACATGGGAATCCGACGACGACAGCCTACCTTCAAACCATTCTGGAAATTTCCCAAGGGGGAGGTGGGGTCGATCGTGCTGTTGTAAATACCGCAACAATGGGTCCGTTTCAGGAAACCGATGGACCACCTGATCCGAAGAAATGTCGACGAGTAAAAAATGTGTCTTATCCTGGGTATCACGACTAATAGATACCGCCGATGCCAGGTTCATCGCGTCAATCAACATCGCGCCAACGGTCTTAATCACCATAACCCGATCGTGAAGGTACACTAACTGTCCCGTGAGTTTTGCCAGAAGTTGAGAGGAATCGATACGTGTCACAACCGATTGATCTAACAAGCCTGGGATATCACGAGACTGCGGCGATTCCAATGAATTTTGAGGAGATACTCCACAAGGGATTCCAAACGTCATACCGTCGACGTCACAAACAAATCGCCTCCATCTGAGTCAGTCGATTAAATTGAGCCACGGCCTCGAGAAGACTGGTTTTATCAATTAATTTTAAGCGATTTAAGCTAAAATCCTGCACAGTAAACGATGCCACCAACGTTCCAATCAGTACGGCACTTCGAAATGCGGATTCATCAAGCACGGGTTGTCCGGCTAAATAGCCGGCAATTCCGCCGGCAAAACTATCGCCTGCACCCGTTGGATCAACGACTTGGTCCAGTGGCATCGCCGGAACTGCAAAAAATTCGGACCCGTTGTACATGATTGCTCCATGCTCTCCTTTTTTGACGATGACTCGTTTGGGTCCCATCGTCATTACCCTAGGAATTGCCCGAATTAAATTATCTTCACCAGTCAACAGTTTTATTTCTTGGTCATTTAATATCAAAACGTCAATGAGTTGGAGTGTTTCAAGTAAGCTATCTTTTTGCGACTGAATCCAAAAATTCATACTATCCAAAATTACCAACTCAGGGTGCTTAAATTGTGCAACTGCCCGACGTTGAAGGGATGGGTCGATATTTCCTAGAATTACAATCCGGCTGGATGCCGCTGAAGCCGGTACCTGTGGATCAAATTCCAATAAAACATTGAGATCGGTTTGCAAGGTGGTCGCCTGATTCATATCCCCACTGTATGCCCCTTTCCAGTGAAAGGTTTGGCCAGGGGAACAAAAAATCCCCTCCGTTGAGATACCACGCGCTGAAAAATAATCTAAATGCTCTTGGTGAAAATCTGCGCCAACAATACTCACAAGATGAACGGGTGAAAAAATACTTGCGGCCGTACCCGCGTAGGTCGCAGACCCCCCTAAAATACGGTCATGCGTGCCAAAGGGGGTATGTATTGAATCAAACGCAACGGTGCCTATAATTGTGACGGACATGGTGCCTCCTAGATTAATATTAGTGGTCAATCGCGGTGTATCGGTAATGCCCCCTAGGATAACCAATTGTGAACACGCCGTCATCCCAACTCGGTGATAGTCAGCCATCCGGCTAAAACTAGGAATTGACCAAACGCGAATAATTGGCGACCCTCATCGTCATGAAATTAACTGACGCCCAGACCCTGGCCCTCGAAACCAATCGCCACGTCGTCGTTGAGGCCGGCGCAGGATCCGGGAAAACAACGGTCTTGGTGAGGCGATTTTTAAAAATTTTAGAGTTGTACCCAGATATTACAGCCGACCGAATATTAACCATTACATACACCAAAAAAGCCGCCGGTGAGTTGGTGGACCGTATTCAGCATGCGATTCAGGAATATCCCATATATAGCCTGGATGACCAGGCCAAAATCGAACGCTGGAAACATCATTTCTCGATGGCAGAGGTGGGTACGATCCATTCATTTTGCAGTCGGCTGTTAAAAACATGGGGGCACTGGATCGGCGTCGACCCTGGAATTCGAATAATCGAAGACTGGGAGATTCATTACATCTGGGAGTCAGTGGTCGTTAAACTATTGGATGTCGGAATCCAATCGTCCGATCCGCTGATAGTGACAATACTGGGGTTCCGAGACGCCCCAACCGTATGCAAAATGCTCAATCAACTGTTCCAATCTGGTCGCGAGCTAGAACCACAGCTTCAATCGTTAAACGATGACTTATCGCAAGCCCTACTCGGCATCTTCCGTCGATCACTGTTGGCATACCGTCAGGCATTAGATCGCTACAATGCGATTGATTTTTCAGAACTACAGCACCGCTCGCTCAAACTTCTATCTGAATACCCGTCCGTCGCGCGGGCGGTCGCCCGCGACTACCCGTTTATTTTAGTGGATGAATTTCAAGATACGGATTCGCTCCAATGGTCGATCATTGACCAAATATCTGGTTTCTCTACCCATGAAAACCGGTGTAATGTCTACCTTGTTGGTGACGTGAAGCAAGCTATTTATAGTTTCAGGGGAACCGATACTCGTTTGTTTCAACAGGTGTTAGACGAGTTTTCGACGCGACCCGATGCCACAGTAGTTCGACTGGCCGACAACTTCCGATCGGCACCGCAACTCATCAACTTCTACAACGGACTATTTTCAGAATTATTTCAACGGGATACGTCAGCTCCCATCACCTATGTTCCACTGCAGCCGGGGCGAGGGATTGATTCTGACGATCATGCAGTCGAACTCGCGTTTGCCGATTCAAAGGAAACGGAGACCGCATTAATTGCCAGCTGGTTAACTCAGCATCATACTAACGGTGTTCCGTGGGAGAACATGGCGATAATTTCTCGACGTAACGTGACGCTGAATACATTTGCCGAAGCGATGACTCGATGGGGAATACCAATATCCCGTCCAGAAACGACATACCCGCTCCGCAACGACTGGTCCCAAGCCTTAATCGCACTCATTCGATGGCTAGCTAACGACAATGCGCCCCGCCGCTATGAATTAAATCAGTGGAATTGGGCTGATCTGGTCACGGATCTGGATTTAAATAATCTTCGGACCGATGCCGCTCGGAATGGCTATTACTCGACATTAGTGACGATTGTTCAAAACTTCAAATCAGACGCTGTACTCGATGCTTGGGCGATCATTGATCCAATATTGAAAACTACCCCATCACTGCCTGACGCGGTTGAACTTATCGACCACGAGTTAAATCATCGAGGTCCAGAATCCCGAGAGATTCACGGCGCCGGTGTTCGCCTACTAACAATTCACGCGTCGAAGGGCTTAGAATTCGACTGCGTTGCCTTGGGAGGTTGCGGCAGTGAGCTGGTCCGACGAACGACCGAATCGGTCATTGTTGGCCCTGATGGAGAGATCGGAATTTCAGACTTAGATAGCCGTCGAAAAGAATTCCGAGAGACAATTACTCAACGCCGTAAGCAGCGAGATATCGATGAGGAGAAACGAACATTTTATGTGGGGTGCACGCGCGCCAAAAACCACCTATTGATCTCAGGGTATCGCCCGGAAGACACCCCATTATCCCATCCGCCTAAAACATATTTCGACCTACTGCTGGGTCACGCCAGTGTCTATTCAAACAGTGTCGTATTTCGTTTTAATGAGGGAGAAGAAACCGTAATATTTCGACACTCGATGACAGTGCCCAAGGTCGAACATCCGATTGAACCCGTGCCGATTGTTACGCCATCCCATTCGGCTGGAAATCGCATGTCACCAGTCACCGCCTCCAGATCGCATTGGATTTCCGTCAGTCGCTTAATTGATCGACTAATCGACCCATCGACCAGCACCCACGCTCTGCCCCGGATCAACGACTCTAGCGGGCACCGGGGCTCCACGATTGGAAGTGCAGTCCACGCCGGGATTGAACGGTATTTATCTGACCAAAATCTCAGCGCCCATGAGGCAATCAGCCGCTCACTTGAATCCGAAGATACTGGCAGTCATCCCAACATCCGACACCACTTAACGACGGCATTTAATTCCGAATTTTTCAACGATCTACGGCGTACGCCATCGCTGTCGGTCGAATATGATTTTTTAACGCATATCCATCCATTTATTATTTCCGGTCGGATTGATTGCATCCGCTATGACAACAATCAATGGACAATCACTGATTTTAAAACGGATCGTACCGACGACAGCGCCATAGATCGCCACCGGATCCAACTGGCTATTTATTCTATCGCGTTAGCATCGGCCAAGCGAACTGAAGCGCCGATTGGACTTGAGTTATTTTTCACTCGGTCGGGTTCTATTTATCGATGGACGATCACCGCGACGGAGCGAGCCGAATGGGTGAAACGAATTGCAACGGTCTGAAAGTTGAATAATCCGGCCCGGCCAGTAGCATGGCAAAAAAACCGTCCCCACAAGGCACGATATGATATCTATTTTTCGACTAATGTACCTCGACGCATTTAACGCATCCCCCATGGTACCCAAATAAA
The DNA here is from genome assembly GCA_010028705.1 of bacterium. Classification (GTDB taxonomy): domain Bacteria; phylum Margulisbacteria; class Marinamargulisbacteria; order SXXA01; family SXXA01; genus RHAI01. The sequence goes on along the minus strand of RHAI01000025.1, from coordinate 191 downwards.
TTTACAAGCTGACTATATCGGCCTCTACTGGAGCTCCAAAAAACTGAGCCCCTAACGTTGAAAATGCTTCGGTGAGATCTGTGGTAAAAAACGTTACAGTCCGATTTTTACTAAGTTTTGTTTCAATTTCGGGATGCCTCATCAAATAATGAGCCAATTTTTCAGGAAACACATTAGTGCCCGACATTATA
>RHAI01000240.1 GCA_010028705.1 bacterium | reverse complement strand
ATCGATGCGAACCGATCTCTATAACACATTTTTTGAGCTCGATAAAAGCCATTGGTGGTTTATCGGCAGAAGGAAGATTCTGACGACATTACTTAACAAGGACATCCCTGTTAAGGCTGGTGCCCTATTGGATATCGGTAGTGGCCCGGCAATCAATATTCCTCTCATCAGAAATTACGCGACGACAGTCGATTGTCTTGAGGCTTCGCCTGAAGCTATCGAAATTGCCCTCAGAGATTTTCCAGAACTTTCGATGGTACAGGGATATTTCCCAGACACAGTACCCGACAAAACGTATGACGCGATCAGCATGTTCGACGTATTAGAGCACATTGCCGACGACGTCCTATCGGTATCGACTGTGTTTTCAAAACTCCGTCCCGGTGGCCACTTTATTGTTACCGTACCGGCATACAACTTTCTATGGAGTGAACATGACGACCACGTACACCACAAACGACGCTACACAAAGAGGCACCTGGCTTCATTGATCGAAAAAGAAGGATTCGAGATTGTGCACATGACCTATTTTAATACTTTTCTCTTTTTACCTATCGCCGCTATTCGCATCACAAAACGCTTTTTTGGAGTACAGACCGATAAAACCGACTTCAATACCGGTATCCGCTTTACTTGGCTCAATACGTTCCTTGCGTTTGTCTTTGGAGCCGAGAAAAACCTACTAAAATACATCGACTTCCCTTTTGGAGTCTCGCTCTATTGTGTCGCTAAGAAGAAAAAGAACGCATGAAACAGAGAATTATCTTCAAACATGGCGGTGGCGAGCTAGCCAACCAACTCTGGAATTACGTAAGCGTCTACGCATACGGCCTTGCGACTGGTGCAAAAGTAAAGAACCCCTCCTTCTTCGAGTACCATGCATGGTTCAGGCTAGCATCAGAGGAAAATGTCTTTGTCAGACTCATGACATTCATCGCCAAAAGAAGCCGCGGACGCCGAAACTCTTTTTTGCGAAAAGGTTTGAGGAGGACATATTCGGTTTACGTAAAATTCGTTGAGATATTCAGGCACCCATTAGTTTTCTCTTCAGAAAACACTACCGGCGAGATAACATATCTACCACCAACAAAACCATTACCCCCGGAAACTGAGCAATCAGCGAAACTCTATTTCAAAGGCTGGCTTTTCCGAAATCCCGCTGGGCTTCGCGCACACCTTGGGCGAGTTTGGCGTTGTGCTCATGATTGGGGGCTCGGTCCCTGGCACGAC
>RHAI01000239.1 GCA_010028705.1 bacterium | reverse complement strand
AGATTGGAGGAAGAACAGAGACGACAGGAAAAACAGAGATTGGAGGAAGAACAGAGACGACAGGAAGAACAGAGACGACAGGAAAAACAGAGATTGGAGGAAGAACAGAGACGACAGGAAAAACAGAGATTGGAGGAAGAACAGAGATTGGAGGAAAAACAGAGATTGGAGGAAAAACAGAGATTGGAGGAAGAACAGATACGAGAGGAGAGAGAAGAGTTGAGACGATTAGAGAGCGAGAGATTGAATATACAGACGGTGAGACGAAGTGGTGTGTTAAGACGTAATGGAGGGAAGACGGAGGCGGATATAGAGACGGAACGATTAGAACGTAGTAAGAGAATGTTAGAGGACAGAGCGAAGGCGGAACGATTAGAGGAGTTAAGACAGAAAGAGAGAATGAGACGGGAGTATGAGGAGCGAAAAGTGGAGATTGCGAGATTGGAGGTGATTGCGTTGGAGCAGAAGCGAAAACAGGATGAAGAGCGTAGAGTATGGGCTGAGAATGTTGCTGCAGTGCAGGATAAAACGAATAAGCAGATGGAGGAAGAGCGTCGTATATTGGAAGCGAGAGATGAGGAGGTGAAGCGAAAAGAGATGATTGAGAGAGAGGAGGAGCGAAAACGAACGGAGGCGAGAATAGAGATAGAGAAGAGGAAGACGGATGTGCAGATGGAGGCGGAAGCAATGAGAAAGAAGATGACAAAGGAGGAGGATGAACGTCGTCGACAGGAGGAGCGAAAGAAGATTGATGAGAGAATAGCGGTAGAACAGAGAAAGACAAATGCGCAGATGGAGGCAGAAAGAGCGAAGAATGGAGGCGATGTAATGGCAAGATTAGCGAATTTGAAATTAAGTATGAGTAAGCCAGTTGAGAAATCGCCGGATGTTAATTCGAAATTAATAGCATTACGACAATCAATGTTGAGCTACACTTTGAAGAATGATATGTGATTGAAATAAAAAAAATGATTTATCAAGAATAAAAAAAATTTTTGTTCAATATGATTGAAATAAAATGAGTCGAGATTATGATATACATTCGTGGAGTCGGAATAAAAAGGCGGTAAATGGGTGGGATGTAAGAATGAGATGTGAACATAATACATGTGGTGTAGAACAATGGTTTGAATGTTGTAAGAAATGGGATACTTGTCGTATTTGTCATCGTATAGAGTGTCCGAATCATAATATAGATGAATATTTGGATAAATATGGATATATCAAGGGTGGAATG
>RHAI01000238.1 GCA_010028705.1 bacterium | reverse complement strand
AAATTCCAGTGGATTCCGCGTTGCCTGTTGTCATAATACCGCCGCCGATTTCCACCAAATTCGCATTCTTCGGGTCGAAATACATATTATCATAGAGTTTGATTGCCGTGTTTTTGGCAGTTCCTACAGAATAATCCGCAACATCCACCACTCCCATCAAAGGCGAGTTGCCACTAAATTGGATGAATCCTTCTGTTGTCAATTGCGCGGATTCTCCCAAATAAGATGATACGGCTAATACCAATAATAACAGTAGAAATAAGAATAATGGGGCCGAACTAAATATTCCTTTCATTTCAAAACCGACTCCGGACGTTTATATTGTATAGGACGAATATTCCAGCGCGAAGAAGAACCACTATTCGCGTAGTTGTTTCTTGCAAAGAATATAAATTCCTCTCGAGAGGAATATCTAAAATGCAAGAGGATAAACCGCAACCTACACAACGAAATCGCACTGGTCCTCTCCATCCTTGTTATCATCCGGACGGTCGATGGGAGATTGGCGTCGATGAAGCCGGCCGAGGACCTTTGTTTGGCCGACTCTACGTCGCGGCGACCATTCTACCTAAAGACCCCTCATTCCGCCACGATTGGATGAAGGACAGCAAACGGTTCTCCTCTCACAAAAAGATTCGAGAGGTGGCCGAATACATTAAATCGAATGCGGTCGCTTGGACGGTCCGGTTCTGTGAAGCTGAAGTAATAGACGAAATCAATATTCGACAAGCCGTTTTGAAAACCATGCGCGAATGTTGCGCGGATTTAATCGAGAGGATAAAAGAACGGGGGGGCGATTCAATGGAAGGAATACGTCTGCTTATCGATGGCAATGATTTCCCGGCCTATACCGTGTTTGACCCCGACACCGAAACTTTAGTGGAAGTCGAGAGCCATACTGTGGAAGGCGGCGACAATCAATATACGTGCATCGCGGCGGCTTCCATTTTAGCCAAAGTCGCGCGCGACGATTGGATAGATGAATTGTGTAAGGAGTTCCCGTGTTTGATTGAATGGTATGGTATTGACAGGAATAAAGGATATGGAACCGCGGAACATATGAGAGGAATACGCGAACGGGGGATTACAAATTGGCATCGGCGGTCTTATGGCCCTTGCAAAGCATCCACTTTAGTGGATGTAGCCTTCGGCAAAGCATCCACTTTAGTGGATGTAGCCTCTGGCAAAGCGGGGGTTTTAACCGACGTGGCGTAAAGCGAAGCGAACCCGTAAAGCGAAGCGAACCCGTAAAGCGAAGCG
>RHAI01000237.1 GCA_010028705.1 bacterium | reverse complement strand
TGGCCCTCAATACAGGAGGAGGCGCATCGCTCATGAAAATGGTTCTCCAATCTCTGGATTTTTCTGCGTCAAAAAATTTATCTCCCTTATCCAGATGATAGATGTCAAGATAGTCGGTGGAAAAACTTCTAATCCCTCTAGAAATTAACCTAAAATATATGCTCAGCTCCTCTCCATAAAACCACATATGAGGATCTGGCGGAACGGCAGAAAAGGTTTTTGAAGCCGAAAACATGTACGCGGCGGAAACGGCTTTATTCTCCATCCAGTCAACCTTTTTTTGAGGAACCCAATTTTTTGACCACACCCTAAAATGCTCGTCCAAAAACAAAAAGGAAGATTCTTCATTTTTTCTTATCGGAACCATAAATCCTTCCGGACCCTCCATGCACGGACTCACGTGCTGGGAGATTACTATCTCGTTTTCGCAGGCGTTTGAAATGGCCTCGTATCTTAAGACAATTTCGGAATCCCAGTTTTTTCCCAAAATCATGTGCGCGTCGCACTGCAGGACGTAATCAAAGCACGCGGAATTTTCCATAGCCATGTAACGCGGTATTCCTACGCCGGTAGGAATGCTCGTTCTGTGTTTAATATGCGCCACCGGATATTCGCCAAGGTCGGAAAATTTATCATCCGTTCTAAATTCGCATACGTTTATGAATACGTCGTTTTCGTTGCTTTTGTTTTTGATTATTGACTCGACGGTTTGTTCAACGTGAGATTCGTTGTATGCCGCCATGGCGACAAGAATCGTCGCCATTAGTTCACCACTTACCGAGCGGGCAAGTAGCGTCCTTGAGCTTGACCTTAAGATTCATGAAACACCCGCACTCCTTGCACTGATTCGTGACCCGCATGAGGCGGTCGCACGAAAGGCAGATATTTAAGCGGGTGGTACTTTCGTCTTCGGTGGACTTTTTAACGTTTGGATCGACAACGTCCCACGGCCTAGTAGATCCGAGTTTCTTCTTGTATTCGCTCCAAGCGCTCATGATCATTCGCTCGGAGGGATGAAATTAACCCCGTCAAACGTCCATCCAGCGACTACCGAGGTTTTCAGTTCTTCCGGAACGAGAACTATTTGCGGATCAGAGCTTAGGGCGGCAACGGCGTTTTCTGCCTCCTGCGGGTACCTCATCGCAAACGCAACTTCTCCGTCGACGACCACAGCGAACACGCTCATGGTCGACTCGTTTATCCGAGGTACAAAAGTGTTTGACATATTTTCCTCCCGATCAGAAAGATGCTACTACAAGC
>RHAI01000236.1 GCA_010028705.1 bacterium | reverse complement strand
ATTTCGGAGATTCCAACAGGAATATTTGTTTTGCCGAACGAGAGGATGATTTTCGCGTCGGCGTCGCGTCTCGCCAAATCCGATAAATATTTCTTAAGCGCCGCGCTCCGCTTTTTAGTGAGATGCAAGGACGACCCGCTTTTTTCCGTCTCATGGACTCGCACATAATCCGTCGCGGTTCCGTTCTTGGGGCCGTCGATTTTAGCCATAATCGCGTTGAATGTTTTGCGAATCTCTTGGAACAATTGTTCGTTTTCTTCCATGCGCAAGAGGAGAGCGTCGAGTTCCGCATTCGTCCCAGGTCTCACAATATTGTCTTCAAACACGGTCGCCGAATTACACCCCTCGCATTTCTCCACAACCAAGTTCGAACTCACCATTTCAATCAGCGATTTTACCCACCCGGATATGACGCTGTGTGGATTGTCGGACGACTCACATTCGATGAAATACCTACACAAATCTTCCGATTCCAATAGACAAACGTGGATTTGCTGTATGGACAATACGGATTTGTAAAGACGCGCAACGGAATCCGGATACAGTTTCCGACTGACCAATTGTCGCGCGATTTTCTCTAAATCCGCAACCTCTCGAATCAGCCGGCGAAACCCATCCACCATTTCGTAATTTTCCAGAAATTGCGCGATGGCGTCGTATTCGCGGTTCAGCCACACCTCGTCGAAGACTGGATGCACCAATTGATTGTAGAACCGCCGCCTTCCAATTGCCGAACAGCATTTGTTTAAGAACGCGCCGACGGACCGGAGTTGAGAGGACGCCGAATCGTCCGACGCCAGCCCGTCTTCGATGATATTCAATTGTCGGAGAGTATGATTCGCCAACACCATATTCGTCGTTTTATTGTCGAATCGGGGCAACACAATCTTGCGCACCAAATTCGGATTGCGTTCTTGGATAAAGTTGAGAAGATACACATAGGATTGTGTTGCAACCACATATTGTCGGAATTCTTCGCAGATATCGTATGTATCCTCTCGAAAAAAAGACGACAAGACGTGGCGAATGTATTTCTGTTGTCGGCACCTCTCAACCGCCGAAGAATCAATCGCCATTGAACTGGCAGTTGAAACACTGCCCACCGAAGAATCGCAGCATTTAGCCACCTGAGGGACAATATGGACCACTCTCGAATGGACACCGATGTATTGCAACACACGTCTCGAATCCGCGTCGTCTGCGAACCCCGACACGAAAATCGTCTCGGATGGCGCGTGTGTGCTGACGAACCGCTCCAAC
>RHAI01000235.1 GCA_010028705.1 bacterium | reverse complement strand
CAGTCGTGCTTGTTGTGGAATAGGATGCGAGTGTCGCGGAATTCGAAGCATAGAAGATATTGATTGGATATAATGTGGCGGCCGAATAAGGCCGGAACCAGGAACCCACTGTGAATCCGCTAGTATCAATCGAGAAATTTGATAGACTCACACCATTCCAGTTATTCGCACTCACATCCATAATCGAATAGAACGCAGCATCTACGAATCTCGCCATAGAAACACTGACTGGACTACTTGCAATCGCTCCTCGGTTTAGAGATGCATCATATATCGGGGGCGAGAATGCGTTGTTGGCAATTGCGGTTCCATTTATTAGAGGCGACCCGGCGTAATCGGATGAATTGTATGTGTAAAACCGCGATAATCCGTCGGGTGGAACTTGGTTATAGAACCCGACCCCGACTGGACCAGTCGTTCCGGTATAACCATTGTCGTTCGTTGGACCAGTCACGCCTACGCTAAGATTTTCATCAATGAGATAGTTGTAATTGATTTCGGACGCCGACAATACAGTCTCATAAATCAAAAATTCATCTATCATTGCACCGAGAGGCTTCGAATACGTTAATCCGTTGAAGGTTCTACCGCCAATAGTGAAATACGGTTTGGTCGCCGACGTTGGATATCCGGGCATCGCGACCGACGCGCCAGTTGGAACGGAACTGAGGACCAATGCGCCATTGAAATAAATCTTCCAAACGGAATAACCGCCGGATGGGTCGTAATTGAAAGTCCATGCAATTTGATTCCAACTGTAATATTTGTAAGAACTTGAAACATTTAAACTGCAAGAATTTAATGATGTGTCAGACATATTACACTGAATATTGATGGTGGAATTGGTGCGAGTCAAATACATAGAAGTTTCATCAAAAGTGGAACTGAATCCATTACTCCACGAAAACGCGATTCCGGAATTGCCTGCAATATAAGGCGTGAGCGATTTTATCCAGAACGAAATTGTATATCCGTTCTGTTTCGGTGTGAATGGCGATAAATTGACGACTTGATAGGCGGAACTTGTTAATTGCGTTGTTAATCTCAGAGCGGCTGTCCCGTATTTCGGATTTACTGTATTGATTATGGCTCCAGATACCATAGACGCGTCATACGCTGGATTTCCATACAGGTCATATTGCGCGCGATTTGCCAAATAAACTCCGCTTAAATCCGCGACATTGAATGAATATCTTCTAGACAAATAACGAACCAATGGTCCTTGGTAAGACCCAAACCCGCAATCACCGATATATCCGGT
>RHAI01000234.1 GCA_010028705.1 bacterium | reverse complement strand
CTCAGAATCCTCACGAGTACAACATCGAGCAGCTCCAGACGTTCAAGACGTCTCCGGTAATTTTGGAGACGTCCGCAACTCAGACGCTCGATTTGCCGTTTAATTTACCCGTCCGGTACATCATATGGGCGTACAAGACAAACTTGCACGGCGTGTACACGACGAGCAACAACCAGTTCGAGACGAACGATGCGTATGCGCCTCTGGACGAAGCGATCTTGAGATGCAACGGCGTCGATCGTTTCACGACACGACCGGGGTCATATTTCAATCTCGTCCAGCCCGTCCAAGCCGTGGCTCAGGCGCCTGCCGCGGGAATTTACATGTACTCGTTCGGCGTCCTCGCGAACGAGCAGGATTCCGCGGGAACTCTGAATTTCAGCAGAATCGACATGGCCACGTTGAGCTTGACGAACAAGGCGGCGTCTGCCGCGACCATCGCGCAAATACTCACTCCCGACGTGACCCTCGACGCTGCGCTCACGAAATTCACCGACGTCGTAGTGTTTGGTGTGAACTTTAACGTGTTTCGCGTGATGGACGGTATGGGAGGCCTTCTGTTCGCAAACTAAATTACTTCTTCTTATTCAAAAACGTATATTCGAAAATGCATAGCACATGTTTATCGAATATATACAAACGAGTATTATGCATCGTCACTCGGATCGTATATTAATTAATAATCAACAAGATAATCCAGATATTCATTGTCGTATCCCATCAACCACGCACAAAATTTTCCCGACAGATAACGATCCATGTGTCCACCAGGACAAAACTTCACCTGAGAATGAAGATTGTTTTTTTGACGTTTCGTGAGAACTTTGGACCCGGCGGCAGACTTGTGATAGCAAAACGCCGGAGTGTTCCAGAACGGAAGACTGTATGGAGTTTTCAATATATTATCTTCGGACGGAACATTGTGTTTTTCTGGAAGTTCTCTCGGGGTGAGCAGTATGTTTACTTTTGATATCGTCTTTTGCTCGTACGCTTTTTCGAACAACGTTCCGTTTGTCGAATAACCACATTTCAACACGTGTTCCTTTCCCGTGACTTGTTTTCCGTTCGTCGTGTCCATATCGAGTATTTGTTCGAAAGCATAGCGGACCTGTGACGGCACCACGCTGTTTCCCATAAATTTTATGAGGCGCTTATTTTCGTGCGAATTCGACGTTTCTTGTTTTGATGGAGAATCGGAATTCCAGTCGAATGTTCGTGATGCCATTTTTTGAATGTTGAGACCTCGCGCTCTGTCGAATGC
>RHAI01000233.1 GCA_010028705.1 bacterium | reverse complement strand
CAATGAAGACGGTTCAAAGACCAATCCTCTCCACTATTTCGAAAAAGAACGGCCCGAATTGTTGCAGATGTTGCAGAAAACGCGAAAGATGGAATCTGTGTTGAGTCGTGTTCAAAGATTGTCGAAGGCGAAGATGCTGTTCGACCCGAAATCGACGAGATTGGTGGGCGCCGCGATTCCCGACACAATCATCTCCAAGATGATATACGAGACCTTCATCCATTACGGCAATTTCGACAATGACGCGCCGATTCCTTCGGATTTATTGCCTCTCATCGCAAAGAAGCCGGAATACAATCGGTTCGCAAGTCTCGACGAGAAAATCGCGTTTATGAAACGGCACGGCAAACAATACGGATTGGACGATTTCAATGCCATAATGCGGATTGTGAATGGTCGGAATATGGTGTATCTGAAACCGGATAAAAACCTCGATTGTTTGGGAGGATTGAGTGATATGCTCGACTATTTCGACGAGAAGGATTCGAATTTGGTGGAGAGGCGTTTGCGCGAGTTATTAAGAGCGACAATTGAAGAGTATGACCCGACCGCCGCGGTGCATGAAGAACGTCCTACAAATCGCAAATTAAACCGATATTTGCAGCGCGCCAATGAGAAAATGCGAGAGGTGATTATGACGTTTTTGGAGACGCACACGGAATCGACGGACGCGCAACTACGCCGAACAGACGCGTTTTTGAAATCCGCGGCCTCTTGGCGCATTTCGGATATGCCAAGTGTTGTGCGCGAATTCGGCAATATGGTCTATAATTTAGCGAAAGTCTATCCGAACAAGATAATCGCCAATAAATTCCAGTCGTCTGCCCCCAGCCACTGGGATTTCTCGGCCAAACACAAGATGCGTCTAGAGGAATCCGCGACCAAATTCTACGCTAAAATTGCCGCGATGGTGGATAATAATCCGGATTCGACATTTAGTCGATATTTAAGGACGGTTGTCGCGACACTGACCGATTTGGTCTTATTTTTGGAACAGATACCGCGCATATCGCCTCTCGTCCGAGATGGAACGACTTATTGGCCGTTCTACACGAATGATACGGTGTTGCTCCTACACGAATATTGCATGATGACCGCCTTGCACGAATATATTGTGTTGGCGAATGACCGCGAGTTTGTGCAGATGCGCGCAGAGGAAATCAAAGAAACCCGCCGTTCGAATATCGAAGACGGGTATGACCCGGACGACCCGTTCGCATTCGACGATTTGGAAAGCGATATGCCGGAGGGGTATGGCGCGGCGGCCAA
>RHAI01000232.1 GCA_010028705.1 bacterium | reverse complement strand
ACACAGTATTGCTATCGGCGTTTGTCGCCATAATTGCTGGACTGGCAGGAGCTGGGATCTATTACGTCACGCATCACGGTACCTTTATAGACGAGGTCAAACATCAGGCAGAACAATCGATCAGTGGAAAACTTGAAAAATCCAATCCAAGGTTATTTGTGGCAATCACTGAATTTATTGATTCGGGGACTACCGTAGAATTACGGGGTTGGTTCGAAACGAAAAACGTCCCATTAGATACCGCAATCAAAATCACTAAGTCGATTAAACATACCGCTAATGATGTGTTGAAAAAAAAGATTCGATCGTGGAGTGTCACCGGCGCCCCGACGGAAGCCGAAGGACGGGCGGCACGCGCATTGACCATGTGCTTACTCGTTGCTGCGACCGGTGGGAATATCGACCTGTCGGACAATCCAGCGACGCGACCGGTGCCGACGGCAGGGAACAGGGACTTAGAAGCGCAAAATCAGGAGGAAAAAAGTAATGCATTCGCAGTGGTTATTGACGCGAGCACACGTGTTACCACCCGCCTGTGGTCCCATGGCACCCGGATCGAGAATGCGATTCAAGAGGCCAAGACGTGGGCACCGCCGCAACGAGATACGGCGGCGGTTTCCAGTCCAGGAAGACACCTTGTGAGCGAGCCGAGCCATTCAGCATCCCCGTCATTATTGGAGGAAACACTAGGGGTATTGGAATCGAAATCGGACGACAGCGGGACAAATAACACCGTGCTGAGAGGTTTCGCATCTCCGTCCTCAATAGCGCGAGACCGTATTCAGACTAGGATATATCTCAGGAGGGTAGGGAAGTTCTCCCCTAAGATATTACCGCCAAGCACCCCTGCGCCATCGGAATCGAAATCGGACGACGAGGTTTCAATTGACGACGTTCGGTTAAGCTTGAACGCTTCAAGCCCGTTGGTGGGAATCCCTAGAGGGCGCACCGTTGAGCAAGCCGAATCGGATTCCGATGACCATTCTTTAGATGACCATTCTTTATTTGAGGTTCGCCCAACTTCTCGTAGGTCTCTGACCGAGATCTTAGGCACTGACCGAGTGGCGGAATATTCGCTGGATAGGTTCCCGACCAGTCCCATTTATCCGCGTCAGACTCTTGAAATGCCTTCCGACTTTCGTCCCGATTGGACTAGGGTTGAATTAAATGGATCCACCTTTTACGTAGATCCCACACTCGCTCAGCACGCCCGAAATTTCATCAGGCAAGCCCAGCGAGGGCAATCGGGTTGGCCTAGGGAAGCTTTCCAATCTGTGGGTACG
>RHAI01000231.1 GCA_010028705.1 bacterium | reverse complement strand
ACTACTAGATTACCACCAATGCGGCTGTTTTCCAACACAATTAAATTGCTGCGAAGTAATGCATTTCCACTCACTACAATTTCACCGTTTATATTGGCGTTGCCGTCGATAGACATGTTGCCGAGCACTCGCAAATTGCTCTTTAAAAGCGTGTTGCCCGCGACCGTTAATAATCCACCCACATTCGCATTAATCCCAATCGACAAATTGCCGTTCATCGATGTGTCTCGCAAAACGAATAAATTCGCATTGAGCGACGTGTCAGAAAGAACCCCCAATTTCTGATTTATTGTCGCGTTGCCACCCACTATTAAATTCCCATTGAGAGATGAATCTTGTAGCACATTCAACGCCGAATTGGCAATAACTGTGCTATTTGTTTTATTTCCGATTCGCACAAATTCAGCATCGCCTGCGAAATTGACTTGATTCACTCCGGCATTGAGAAGTTCGAATACGCGATTGTTGGACGCGATTTTCCCTCCGTCATTTACATTCATATCGCCCGACAATCTCACACTACCGCTAACGTCCAACACATAGTTTGATGTATTGTTGAATAAATTCGGTAAATACGCGTGGAATAAACTAGTGTTGGCTTGTGTCGAACCCGCCACATAAGATGTCGCGGATTTCACAATATAAAAATTGTTTGAATCCACCACTCCAATATTTGTCAGATTTCCATTGGTATCAATCAGACGGTTGGCATTACCCGAACTGTTCAATATTTGGCTCGGAACCTGCGTCCAGGACGCGCCCCGATTTAGGCTCATTAAAATCGTCCCCGCGTTTCCTACGGCCAGAGCATTCGAAGCGTCCAATACATATATTTTATTTACTGCTGTGCCACTTAAAGAAACGTCCGTCCAAGATACGCCGCCGTTGTTTGACGTGGATATTATGTTATTCCCCGCCGCCATAACAATATTATTCGACGCCAATATGGAAACGGTTTTGTATGAATAAAGAGAGCGTTTTTGTGTAATCGTTTGAGAGGCTGGCGGTGTAGAATTGTCGATGTTTATGAGCGCGATATTCGACCCATAAGTAATCCAGAGGCCAGTGTTGGTGTCATTTATAAATCCGTCCATTGCGGTTATTCCAGAAGCGTCCAGTGTAAATAATCCATTTGTTAGACTCGTTGTGGAGAACCCGTTGTTGTCCGTGTAAATATTGGACGCCAAATCGAACCAATAGATAAACGAATTCGAACCGCTCACGTCGATTCCGGCAAACACCCGCTTCGAATTATTGATGTAAATTGATTTTATGCTGTAGTTTGAATTT
>RHAI01000024.1 GCA_010028705.1 bacterium | reverse complement strand
CCAATGGGGTGTTGTTTGGTGGAACGGGTCGGTTTTTGGCGATACAGATTGGCGCCACGATGATCGGTATCGTCTACGCGTTTTTGGCCACATCCGTTATTTTGTGGGTGATTAATAAAGTCACACCGGTCAAGGTGGCTGGCCATCTTGAAGAAAAAGGGTTGGATGAAGCCCTCCACGGCGAGGTAGCGTACGATGGATAATACAATCGTTTCAAAGACACCAATGAACTCATCTCAGTACCTGAGTGACCTTCAAGATACGATCGAGCCCGTTCGACAAACCATTATTCATCACCCGGTATTCGAAGCGATCAAAACCATCACCCACGTTCAGATTTTTATGCAGCATCATATTGCTGCCGTCTGGGATTTTATGACCTTGCTCAAATCGTTGCAGATCCAATTGACCGGGGTTACCTTACCTTGGGAACCTGTTGGGTCGCCGTCGGTTCGTCGAATGATTAACGACATCGTCCTTGGCGAGGAGTCGGACCTGGATATGAATGGACACCCCACGAGCCATTACGAGCTATACGTGGCGGCGATGGCCCAGTGTGGGGCATCGATTCCGCGAGAGGAATGGCCCGTGGCGGCCATCCAGTTTACCGATCACACCATTGCCGTTGCGACCACTGGCCCCTTGTCGGACGTCGCGGCGGTATTTGCATTCGGTCGCGAGGACTTGATTCCGGATATGTTCCGAACGATTCTCGCCACACTGTTGGTGCAACATCCGGCCCAACTCGAGATATTCGATTTCTATATTCGGCGCCATATTGAGGTTGACGATGGTCACCATGGCCCCATTGCCCGCCACATGGTTGAATCGTTATGTGGCGATGATTCGGCGCGTTGGGCGTCAGCCACCCAGGCCGTCCTCGCGGCATTAAACGCACGGATTCGATTGTGGGATGCGGTCTACAACGCTATTTTGGCCGCGGACGCCAGAGATAATGGGTAAGGAGTAAGTATGCTTAAGCTATATAGCACGGCGGTGACGATTTTTTTTGGGTTGGATATGATTTGGCTGGGACTCGTTGCCAATCGGTTTTATAAGTCGCATATCGGCACCTTTTTACGTCCCGATATCCAGTGGGGTCCAGCCCTATTATTTTACGGGTTGTTTGTTTTGGGATTGCTGGTCTTTGTGATTTCACCGGCCGTTGCCAATGGTTCGATCCGTTCCGCGATTGGGTACGGTGCGTTGTTTGGCCTCATCAGCTATGCAACGTATGACCTGACGAATCTCGCGACTTTAAGAGACTGGCCGTGGATTGTATCGGCCGTGGATATGGTCTGGGGGGGTATTCTTGGCGCCGTGGTATCTGGCCTGACGGTCTTCATTGCCAATCGATTGTTTTAGGAGGGATGTCATGCCACATTGTATCCTTGAATTAACCGACACGGTTCCTCAGAAAACTGAAATGATGCGTGCGGCGTTCGTCGCGCTTGACACCAGCGGCCTGTTCGCCACTGACGATATTAAGGTTCGAATGTTGGAATACCCCTCCGATTCCATTTATCATGCCGTTACTCCGGTGTTTGTCCACGTCACAATTTATCTGTTGTCAGGACGGACGGACGATCAAAAACACCAACTATCGGCCGACGTCTATCAAGCGGTGCTGCCCTACGTCGAGGCCTGTCGACCCTGCTCAGTATCCGTTAATTTAATCGATATGGATCGCGGGTCCTACGTGAAGAAGCTCATCGTCTAACGGCGCTCCGGACGCCAAGTGTCGACTGATTCGGTGCACGACCGATCGAGGTGATCCATATCATGATCGGAAACATGACCGCCCACTGAATCCCCACCACCGATAGGGAGCTGCTGGATGTCCAGTGTAACCACATTCCCAGGCCGTGATAATTTAGCCATCCCCCGATTCCACCGATAATCGGTTGCACCACCACCGGGAGTTTTGAAAATGTCTGGCCCATCATTACCCATCCAAAACATATCCATAAACCGGCGATACTCACCAATATTAAGGGGTCGACTGGAGGCAGTATTCCGATGGTCAAATAGACCCAATCGCTCACCAATCCCATGGCCGCAATGGCTAGAGCCCCTCGCCACAGAACGGGCGATCGATCGATAATGGAGGCCATTCCCAAAAAAACAGTCACCCCCGCCACCGCCAGGAGTGGGAGCGAGTACTTCCAGCCGATAGCCACCGTCCACCATATCGCCGGAAACAGTAGTGGCGATAACCGTCGGATCCAAATTGATAATGGCGCTCTCATGAATCATCCTTAAGAATATTTTAGACTGATCGTCTAGTTGGGTGTGGACTCAAGTGTCGGCGTTAGATGAAGCGGTTAATGGTAGCCCCACGGGGAATCGAACCCCGGTTACCAGGATGAAAACCTGATGTCCTAACCTCTAGACGATAGGGCCGTGCTTCAGAGGGAATGACTATACCCATATCTCACTATTTTGTCCAGGTGCAACATTGTCAGAGTCAGTGGTACCGAGAGCTGGGGTCGTCCATCGTCACGATGGTCTGCTCTACGGAGGTCCGTCTGGTTTTTTTTAACTCTACAGAATTGGACTCTTTTTGCTACACTACCCGGCTATGAAAATATCACACTACAATCGATCCTTTGAACTTTATTTTCTGATCCTTTTCATCATTTTAGCTGTCGGTACCCCGTTAGTGTTTACGTCGTTGACTCGGTCTGTATTTGAAGTCAACAAGCTCCTTCTACTTCGTGGTGTCACGATTTTTACCTGTTTAGGATGGATCGTGAAGTCGGTGATTGACCGAGCGAATCTTCCCCCCGGAGAACCCAAACCAAAATTGTGGACATCGATCGGGCTCGAGATCCCGGTGGCGTTGTTTGTACTTTTCAACATCCTCTCGACGGTGTTTTCCCAAAATGTTCGACTCAGTGTCATCGGTGCGTATGATCGGTGGGAGGGAATTGCCACCGCTCTCAATTACATCGTCTTGTTTATAATGACCGCAAAATTGGTGACCAAGCGATATCAGATGAAATGGGTGATTGCCGCGTTCCTGGTTCCGTGTGCGTTATCGGCGGTCTATGGGGTCGCTCAAAGTCTGGGATATGACTTTATGCAGTGGAGTGTGGATCCTACCAAACGGGTATTTGCCTGCATCAACAATCCCGTCCATTATTGCGCGTATATGGGGATGATGGTTCCGGTCGGTATTTCGGCATTGTTATACGTCACAACTCAACTATCGCATCACGCGTCTAAACGATGGATTCAAGGCTTTTTGTTTTTTATGATCGCCTTAATTTTTTATGCTCAATACCTATCATTTTCACGCGCGACATGGTTCGGGTTCGCCTTATCTCTTCCCATCTATTTCATGGTCATACTGGGATTAATTCGAACCGAGAAATCGGACCAGCTTGTTACCGATTTTTTTGTCAGTCTGTTGGGTCTGTTTATGTTCTACATGTACTATATTTTTAACTTTCATACGAAATCAGTTAGCGTTGCCCTTGCCATCACAACATTGGTTGCATCGGCCCTGGTCGTGACCTACGGCGTTAGTCGTCGGTATTATGGAAAATCATTTTTTTCGGCTCGTGAATCAGTCATCCCGCTCATTGGCACTCTGGGGTTGTTTTTTGGGTTTATTTTTAACTGGGGCGAGCTGAGCTCTTGGATTGTCTGGGTGGGTCGGTTAATTGGCGCGGCCGTGTTTCTAGCGACCGTTGTCTATGCAAAAGACGATCAGGAAGAATATTTAGCGCGTTTAGTAATTTTTGCGATTTTCTCGACGATTCAATTTATCGCACTGTCCTTTGCAAACATGGGGCTGTTTGTCGTGTTGTTGATTGGGTTTTATTGGACGAATCTGCGTGGAAATATGAAGAACTGTATCACACATTGGTTACCCCCCCAGTGGCGACTCAGCCTGGAGCGACTACTGAATCCGTCGGTCTCGGGGCGGTAGACAATGTTCAGATGAAGTTAGAAGCGTACAAGCACGACGCGTTAAAAGGATCAGCGCGGGTGTCGATGTGGAAAAGTTCAGTGGGTTGGATCAAGCAATATTGGCTGCTGGGATCTGGTCTAGACACCATTAAATTCATGTACCCCGATTTTAGGCGGTCCGATTACGGAATCTTAGAAGGTGGCCATAACTTTACTCCGGATCGATTGCACAATGAATATTTAAACAATCTAGCGACGCGGGGAATTATTGGGTCAGCCATCTACTACTTTGGGATCATATTGGGATGGTATCTCATTGTCTTGCGGGGAATGGTTAAATTAAATAAATCGCCGATGAAGTTTTTTTCCCTAGCATTTATGACTGGCGCGACCGTTTATCTGGGACAGGTACTGTTTAATTTTGGAGTGGTCGCCACCATGGTGTTGTTTTATTCGTTTGTCGGTGTCTCGTGGGCGATTTCGGTTCATGACGATTACTTGAACGAAGTTGGGGAGGGACTGTAATGACACGGACGACTGATCGTGAGATTACTGTGTCGGCCGTTTCCCCAGGTCAGTGGCTGATCATTGCGATCTCCGTTTTGGTGGCGGGGCTCGGCATTTGGCAGTCGATACTCCCGTATATCGCTGAACGGCACTATCGAGACGGATTTAATTTTGACGCCATGTCACGCTTTAAATACGCCGCCGAAGAGCTCGAGTTGGCCGTTAAATATGCGCCGTGGGAGACTCAATATTTAATGCAACTTGGCAAAGAATATGAAGGGCTAGCGGAGCAGTCGCCTGATGTACCCACCAAATTACGTTGGCTTGAACAGGCGATGACGACATATCGTCGGTGTGTCGAATTGGACGAAAAAAATCCGTGGGAATACAACCGGATTGCCGCCGTCTACGGTGCAATGGCGGATGTGGTGCCGAGCCAGCGTGACGTGTATATTAAAAAGTCAGAGGAAAACGTACGGTTGGCAGCCGCCTACGACCATGAAAACCCACTATTTCAACTTAATTTAGCCTATTTCTTACATCGAATGGGTCGGTTTGCTGAGGCGAAGACCCATTACTTGCGGGTAATCGGTATGGATCCTAATGTATTTGAAGCTCATTTTAATTTAGCCGATATTTATCGGCGTGAGGGTCGACTTGATAAGACCTTGTCGGAATATCAAGCCATTTATGCCGTAAATAAAGATTTCGCGAATATTAATGTCGCGATATCGGGTACCTTAATTCAAATGAATCGAATTGCCGAATCGGCGCCCTATTTAGAAGACGAAATAAAAAAACGCCCAGACTTTGCGGATGGTATCAAATCGCTGATATCCGTATATTCTAATCTGGGGAACCAGGCTCGGGTAGCCGAATTATATTATCAATTGATCATGCTTAATCCGGGATCCAAGGAATTTTACCCCGGGTTTGCGGCCGCCGTTCGTGCGTCTGGTAAACGTGATCAAACCATTGCGGCACTTGAACAGTTTAAAACTCAAAATCCTGGAGCGACCATCCTTGATGAACTAATCGCGCTGATCCGGTGATCGATACCGCTGCTGCCGCTCCCATTGCGATATTGATAGCGGTTCAAACCGATCGCCACGAATCGGTCTTCTCGGTTACTGATTCTTTGGTTGAATTGGGCGAGTTGGCCCGGACAGCCGGTCTGAGGGTTGGAACAATGGTGCACCAGTATCGGGACTCACCTCACCGAAAGACGTATATGGGGTCGGGCAAAATCGAGGAAATTGGACAGGTGGTAGCCGAATTCTCGGCTGAAGTGGTGATCGCGGATGATGAATTGACACCGGCCCAACAAAAAACACTTGAACAGATATTAAAAGTGAAAATTATGGATCGGACTGCGTTGATTCTCGATATTTTTGCCAAACGTGCCCAAACCTTTGAAGCACAACTTCAGGTCGAAATGGCGCAATTAGAGTATCTTCTTCCCCGACTGACTCGACTGTGGACTCACTTATCGCGCTTAGGCGGAGGGATCGGGACCAAAGGTCCCGGTGAAAAACAGTTGGAGGTCGATAAACGACAGATTCGGAAGCGGATTTCTACCATTCGTGAAAAATTAGACAAAATTAAACTCCAACGATTTACCCAGCGGGAGCGCCGTCATGAATTGCCGTTAACGACAGTCGCGATTATTGGATACACTAACGCCGGGAAGTCAACATTGATCAATCAGTTGACCCAAGCCAACGTGTTTTCTGAAAATCTCTTGTTCGCGACTTTGGATCCGACGACACGGCGTTTAACATTGCCCTCAAACGAGTCGATTTTGATTACAGACACAGTGGGCTTTATCCAAAAATTACCGCATCAGTTGGTGAGTTCGTTTCGGGCGACATTGGAGGAGGTGGTCGATGCTGACCTTTTACTCCATGTGATCGATGTATCCCACGATAACTGGCGGGCAATGGTGGCAACGGCTGAGGGGCTACTTCGAGATCTCAAGGCCGATCATATTCCCCAAATTACAGTGTTTAATAAGGTTGATGCATTGGAGCATATTGATGTGGCCAATCCGGAATACCTTCGTTTTCCGTTGCGCTGTTTTATTAGTGCCAAGACGGGCCAGCGTCTGGAATCCCTGGTTGATTCGATTGATCAATTTTTGGCGTCGCGCCGCAAATCAATGACGTTTCACGTTCCGTATTCTCGAATGGATGTGGTGAATTTAATTCATGAAATGGGCGACGTGAGCCACGTGGACTATCATTCAGAGGTAACGATTACAGCCACATTGAACACGATTATTGGGGACAAAATCATGGGTGATTTGGGCACTCATAAAAAAAATTGAAATTTTTTTTCAAAAAAAACCGATAACTATATGGTCACCCTTGAATAATCGGGAGGGATTTTAGGGATGACCACATTATGGACTGGAAGTTCCGATGAGTTTCTTCCCCCTTTGCTCAATGGAATTTTCAGTCCTCCCGAGTGTTTAGTCACTTGGTCCGACTAAGTGGATGTTTTGTCATCGTGTGCCATGGCGGTTATAATACCGACACATAACATCGAGGTATTTTGTGCACACTCCGTTTCCGTCACTCACCCCATCATTAATCCGACAACTTGACCAGCCTGGACCTCGGTATACCAGTTATCCCACGGCGCCGGAGTGGCTGGACTCATTTTCCGAATCCGATTATCACACCGCCCTTCAACGCTTTGATTCTCGTACGCAGTCGCTGTCGATCTATACTCACATCCCGTTTTGTACACAGATGTGTTATTACTGCGGATGTAATGTCACGATCCGAAAAAGAAAATCAAATGTGGCGGATGAATATTTGGAGTATTTAGCGAGAGAATTTGATCAGGTGTCGAGTCACTGGTGCGACCGTCCGACGGTTACCCAGATTCATTGGGGCGGTGGGACGCCCAACTTTTTGACGATTGATGAGATGACTCGGTTAAAGACGATGTTTGATACCCGTTGTCGGATCTCTCCAGACGCCGAGGTGTCCATCGAAGTCGACCCTCGATCGGTCGATCGCGATCAAATTGTGGCATTACGCGCATTGGGATTTAATCGGATATCAATGGGGATTCAAGATTTTGCACCCGAGGTGCAGTCGGCGATCCACCGAGTTCAGAGTGTTTCAGAGGTTACCGCCTTATTTGCCTGGATTCGTCACGCAGGCTTTAAGTCTATTAATGTCGATTTGATTTATGGATTACCTAATCAAAATATTGCGAATTTTACCGATACCGTAACGGAAATTATTCGGCTCAAACCAGATCGCGTCGCGCTGTATAGTTACGCGCATGTGCCGTGGTTAAAATCGCATCAACAATTAATCGACGTTTCGGCACTTCCAGATCAGGAATTAAAATTATCTATTTTTATTCACGCGCGGCAACTTTTTTTAGATGCTGGGTATGAAGCGGTCGGGATGGATCACTTTGCACTGCCGGACGACGAACTTGCGATTGCGTTTCGCTCCGGTGCCTTGTATCGGAATTTTATGGGATATACCATTAATCCAGCGGATGACGCCATAGGGTTGGGGGTGTCGTCGATCGGCT
This sequence comes from bacterium, assembly GCA_010028705.1. Taxonomy (GTDB): domain Bacteria; phylum Margulisbacteria; class Marinamargulisbacteria; order SXXA01; family SXXA01; genus RHAI01. Next base: position 13,468 of record RHAI01000024.1, on the reverse strand, counting down.
ACATTGGTGGGTGTTTTAGCCAAAACGTTAAAGATCTTAAAACCTATTACTCCCGATTGGATTCGGGGCAGCTTCCGGTGGATCGCGGGATTGAACTGAGCCGAGACGACCATATTCGTCGATGGGTGATTCAGTCGATAATGTGCCAGTTTTCGCTGATATATTCCAATTTTAGCGATACGTTCGGTGTGGATTTTTTTGAATACTTCCCGGATGTCGATCTGCATTTGCAACGGTGTGAGTCCAATGGGTTAGTGGTCCGAGGCGACGATGGAATTCGAGTGACTCCATTGGGTCGATTTTTTGTCCGAAACGTAGCAATGGGATTTGACGCGTACCTCAAATCACAGGAATCACGTCGGTTTTCTCAAACAATTTAGGAGATGTCTTATGGGAAAAGTTAACTTTAAATGGATTGCGTTTGTGTTCTGTATTGCCTTCGGGGTATCGGCCATTGTCCTGTACCGGTATATGGCTAAAAGTTTAAAAGTGACCGACCAAATTACACGGGATCAATTAAAAACAATTTCATCATCTGGATCGGCTGCTATCCCATCGGGTAATAGTTCGGCCCAGCTGGGGGGTATTTTGTATGTGAATATGTGCGTGGAATGCCATCGCTCCGACGGGTCTGGAGGTCGTGGCCCGGCGTTGGTTCGATCCGATTGGACGTTTGACCGTGATCGGATTCGCTATATTGAGACAATGATTCATAACGGGAATCCATCGGCCGGCATGCCGGCGTTTGCCGGACGGATTCGAAACGAAGATATTGGACGCATTGTTGCGTATATCGAATGGATGAACGACGCGAATAATCGAAAACAGGAGGTGAATCAATGAGTCTTTATATAGACGCCGCCCATTGCCGGCCGACGTCGCGTGCTCCGATTTGGATTATGCGGCAGGCTGGCCGCTATTTGCCCGAGTATCGGGCATTTCGGGATAAATATGGATTTTTAGACATGATTCGGACTCCCGAAATAGCGACAGAGATTACCTTGCAACCCATTCGCCGATTTGGGTTTGATGCGGCGATTTTGTTTTCGGATATTTTAACGGTAGCCAACGCGTTAGGTGCGGACCTTAGTTTTGTTGAGGGTAAAGGACCCGTAATCGCGAATCCGGTGCGATCGCTTCATGATGCATCGCAGTTGGTATCTACGGATATCCGATTGAGCTTAGACTACGTCAGTCGCGCGATAACTCTATTAAAGTCGGAATTAGGCGCCACACCTCTCATCGGATTTGCCGGTGCGCCATTTACAGTGGCGTCCTACATGGTTGAGGGTTCCAGCTCTCGGGATTTAAGGACACTTAAACAGTTTATGTATTCGGCTCCCGACGCCATGGAGGAGTTGATGGATCGACTGGTTCGTGCGACAGCCGACTATTTGAATATGCAGATTGAAGCCGGGGTCGATTCGATCCAGATATTTGATACCTGGGCGGGACTTTTAAGTTATCCGGAGTTTCAAGAATGGGTGATTCGTCCCATTCGGGCATTGTTAAACCGATTACGTAACCCGGCGGGTGTACCTATTACGATATTTGCAAAGGGGACCAGTGCGTTTTGGAATGATCTAACCCAGTTGCCAATCCAAGTATTAGGCGTTGATTGGCAAGCGGATATCCCCGCCTTGGGTCAATTAATCAATCCGGGGATTGCACTTCAGGGTAATCTTGATCCCATGATGCTATATTCGCCGTCGGATGTACTTAAGAAACGGGTGCTGAGGCTCTTGGAACCCATGGCTAATCGTCCGGGCTATATTTTCAATCTGGGTCATGGAATATTACCCGATGTGAATCCGGATCAAGTGAAATTGGTGGTCGATACAGTTAAAGAGTACGGGTATGAAAGAGTATATTCTTAAACCCAACTATTCGCTAAAAACGAATTCTCGTATTGACTTTAATGAGCTAAACGCGGCTCAATTCGAAGCGGTCACCACTACCGAGGGGCCGGTATTGGTCATTGCCGGTGCGGGCTCGGGTAAGACCAAAACGTTGGTATATCGTCTGGCCTATTTGGTTCAACAGGGAGTGTCTCCCGAATCTATTTTGCTCCTCACGTTCACGAAAAAATCGTCTCAGGAAATGCTGCGTCGAGCCGCAAGTATCCTGGATCATCGGTGTGAACACGTATCCGGTGGAACCTTTCATAGTTTTGCCAACGTTGTCCTACGGCATTTTTCGGATGCGATTGGATATTCACGATCCTTTACCATTTTGGATCGGTCGGATGCCGATGAATTAATCGGACTTATTCGGTCCCAACTGTCTCATGTTAAAACGGATAAACGGTTTCCCAAAAAATCAACGATTGGCGCCATTATCAGTATGGCCGTGAATACCACCCGGACAATTCCAGAGGTTGTATCCACCGAATATCCACAATTTATCGACTACACAGAGGATATTGACCGTATTCGAGTGGGATATCAGACTCAGAAAAAAACCGGTAATGTGATGGATTATGACGATCTCTTGGTAAAACTCGTCGAACTTCTGGCGTCAAATTCGGAGATTCGCTCTGAACTTCAACGGACGTACTCCTACATTATGGTGGATGAGTATCAGGACACCAATCGAGTTCAGTCGCAGATCATCGAAATGCTCGTGAATAATCAGCGAAATATAATGGCGGTTGGCGACGATGCCCAAAGCATCTATTCGTTTCGTGGGGCTCATTTTAAAAATATTATTGATTTCCCAAGGCACTATGACGGCTGTCGCGTCATCGCCCTAGAGCAAAATTATCGGAGTTCTCAGCCAATATTAAATTTAACGAATGCGGTGATTCGTTCCGCCGCTCAGCATTATGAAAAAACGTTATTTACTGACCGTCCGGATGGTCAGCTCCCTGTGGTTGTTGAAACTCCTGACGAAAATACCCAAAGTCGATTTGTGGCCCAGCATATTTTGTCACTCCGGGAAAATGGGATCGCGTTACGTGATATTGTAGTATTGGTGAGATCCGGGTGGCATTCGAATGACCTTGAGGTGGAACTTCAGTCTCGAAACATCCCGTTTCAAAAATTCGGCGGATTTAAATTTATAGAAACGGCACACGTGAAAGATGTACTCGCCTATTTACGGTTGATTCAAAATTCGTCGGATGTTGTGAGTTGGACTCGGGTACTCCAGTTAATTGATGGGGTTGGTCCCAAAGCCGCTGCCGAATTTTGGGACGCGTTATCTGAAATTCGTCGAACCGGTGAATTGCCTCGCCGGTTCATTCAAAAAAAATACGGACCGGACCTCCAAACACTGACACGATTAATATTTGGGTCGATGAGTGACTCGCCGGGTGTGACTTTAGACCGGGTGATTGAATACTACACGCCATTATTTCGTGTGAGCTACGATGATCATTCAAAACGGGTGTCTGATTTGGATTCACTCCGGTCAATTGCGGGCCGTTTTTCAACCCTCGATTTGTTTCTTAGTGAAATTAGTTTGGAGCCTCCAGATCAACATGCTGAGGCAGTCGCCGACGATTTTGATGATGAAAAGATGACAATATCGACCATCCATTCGGCGAAAGGATTGGAGTGGAAGGTTGTATTTGTGATTTCAGCCGTTGATGGCTTCATCCCGTCCTTTCAATCCTTTGGGGATATGGCCCAACTTGAAGAAGAACGACGATTGCTATACGTCGCCCTAACACGTGCCAAAGATCAGCTATATATTGTTAAGCCCAACCTGGACGGCGCGTCGGGCGCTTTTAATCGGTTTCCAGGCATTACCTTTTCAAAAGTGTCTCGATTTTTAGAAGACCTCATAAGTAACGGAACCTACACCGAAAAATGGATCCTACGCGACGAGCGTCCTAAACGGTTTGGTCTCAAGCCCAGGTCGACTCCTGCATTGCCGGAGTTTGGTGACGACGCGCCCCCATCGGACCCAAGTCGCAAGAAATATTTTTTTTAACTTATTCCGCGTCTGCTGGTCGAACCGCTGCGTGTGATATAGTGAACTCCATATGCACTATTGGGCAAAATCATTCCCGAACCTTATTGATAATGTAGCGGCTGACGAGGCTGTTCTTGATTGGGCCCAGGATCATCAAACAGGTCCAATTATGAGACTTTGGGAATCATCCGAGTACGGGGTGGTTCTTGGCTATGGCAATCGACGTCAGACGGAGGTGAAATCCGATGTGTTACGAGATCAAAGACTGCCAGTGGTCCGCCGGTGTAGTGGGGGTGGGACTGTGGTCCAAGGGCCCGGTTGTTTTAATTATTGCTTTATCCTCCCCGTAACATTTGATGCTCGAATCAACTCAATTTCCGGAACAACATCTTGGGTCATGGGCCAAATGGAGACGTTATTCCAGGCGTTAGTCTCGGATCACTTATTACACCCCGATAATCCATTGGCCGTTGGGGATCCGGCCCATATCGCCGTGTTAGGCGATAGCGATCTTACGGTAAATGGAATCAAGTTTTCGGGTAATGCCCAACGTCGACGCAAAACGCATGTGATGTTTCATGGGACCATTTTGAGTCATTTCGATTTGGGGATGGTGACGGCAACATTAAATCATCCGTCCCGAGAACCCGGCTATCGCCACGGACGATCGCATCAGGAATTCATTACTAACGTCGGGATTCCCTTTGACACATGGGAAACTGCGATGACTCGTTTTTTTAGAGCCACTGACGTGATCGATGGCCCCCCGGATCACCTCGTGACTGACCTGGTCATGAGTCGTTATACTACCTTGGAATGGATGGAAAAATTTTGAAATGGATGACCGGGGTATTCGGGGCTGTGTGTGTGCTGGCGATGGCTGGTGGTACCGTCTACGCGCAGGGTTTGCTCCCGCCCCGAGGCCGAAGTTTGCAGCAGACGCCTCCAGGAGGACGCTCCTTTAAATTGCCAAAAGAGGTCGAGCGACCCACTGGTTCAGCGCCGACACCGTCAGAGTCTGGCGTGTTACTACTGGATGACAAAGGGGCTGTTCTCCGACTCACGATGTCCGGAGTGGGGCATGCTCGTTGGGCAGGGAATCCAGAGTATCCGTTTCCCGTTGGGTGGGAATCCTCATTGTCGTTAAAAGCACAGCCAAACAAGTCACTCACTTTTGATATCCGCTTCGATATGAATCAGCAACGGGCCAGCGATCGGTATTCCAATGGGGCAACGCTCGTCCCGAATGTGGCAGCCACCTGGACCACAGATTTCTCGGATCCCGAGATTTTTCAGCTAGTAACTCGGGTCGGCGACCTCCGACGCATGACGTCGGGAAAGGGGCTTATTTTTAAAGATATGAACGAATCGGGTGCATATCTTCAATTTCAAGGACACACGCAACGATTCACCGTGTCATACTTGCTCAATGGCCTGGTCGCGTCGACGGACATTGTGATGGCCGACTGGTCGAATTTAGACCGAACCTTGGGAACTTACGCTCAATGGACCTTAAATGAATCAGAGAGTGGCGCCACACAAGAGGCGCGCCTTGCGGCCTACGGGAAATTATCTATTTTTAAATGGTTTGACGTGGATTGGGAAGCAACGATTTCCGGCGCTAATGGGTCGAAATCCCCGGGCTATTCGGTGTTAGTGGCCCCGTACATTGAAGGGAAATACCCCGATTTTTATTGGATGTCTCGAGTGAGTTATCGGGGATACTTTGGGTCAACACTCGACGCCTATCCTCGCTATTCAACGGCCAATACCCAATTGGCGAGTGTCCGTACCGATTTGTTTGATGAAGACATGGATTTGGAGTCGTTACGGTCTATTTTAATTCTTGGCGGGCGTTCCGAGACCCTACAGTCGGTGGCCGGGAGATGGCGTATGGAACGGTTGCTATTTGGTTCTGTTTGGGGGTTCGGCGATGTTGACACATTAAATATTATCCCAAAATCTGGCAGTATTAAGTCGATTACGGGGTTCTCGGCGGGCATCAAATTAGCGCTTAGCCAACATCATTACGGGTATTTTGCAGTTCAAAATAAGTTTTTAAATTCAACGACTCCCGTAAATGGCGACTCGTTTACCCTGACTAATCACGTCGTCGACTCGGTGTTGGTCGCAGGTGTTAAATTTAAATTTTAAGGAAAAAGCCATGGCGCACACGACATTTTATCGAAAATACCGGTCTGCAAATTTTAACGAATTAGTCGGGCAAGATCATATAATCCAAACGCTATCCAACGCGATTCAGTATAACCGATTATCGCATGCCTATATTTTTTCGGGTCCACGGGGCACCGGAAAAACGTCGTCGGCCCGAATTCTAGCCAAAAATTTGAACTGTCGACAGGTGCAACACAATCACCCCTGTGGGACGTGCGATATTTGTACAAAAATAACAACGGGCCAATCCGTTGATATTCTAGAAATCGATGCCGCATCGAATACCGGTGTTGACCATATGCGGGTGATTAACGAACAGGTTAATTTTGCGCCAGTCGAATGCCGATACCGCATGTTTATTATTGACGAAGCCCATATGCTGAGTACGGGTGCATTTAACGCATTGTTAAAAACACTTGAGGAACCGCCGTCCCACGTCATGTTTATATTGGCGACAACCGAACCGCATAAAATTCCGCCAACCATTCATTCCCGGTGCCAGCATTTACAATTCAGAAAATTAACTACTCAAGAAATTGTGGCGCATATTAACTGGATTGCAGCCGAGGAAGGGATCCAAATTTCACCGGATGCGACGCTCATCATTGCTCGCAATGCCGATGGCTGTATGCGAGATGCATTATCGCTATTGGATCAGATTGTGTCCTATTGTGGCCCGATCGTACAGGATTCTCAACTTCAATCGATGTTAGGTGCGGTGGATAGGCAGATCATTTGCCAGTTAATTTCAGCAATTGGGGATGGTGATTCCGGTCGTGTGCTACAGCTGACTACTGAATTGTCCGATTCGGGTGCACACCCCGCTCAATTACTCGACGACTGTATTTCGGTTGCTAAAACAGTCATGTTTCGTCATTTTGGCTACAATGATACGGACACTCTCACTGATCATATTCGCTCAATTTCACCGTCCGTGACGTACCCAGTTGCCCAGCGTATTTTAGACATGTGTGCCAAAACGATGATGGATATTCGCCAGTTTCCCGACCCTATGGTACTGGTGCAGATCCGGTGCTTGTCGGTGGTCACGGTTTCCGATCCGACGATAGTTCTGTTGGATAACCCTTCTCTCCCGCCATCCGATCAGCATCGCTCTATTAGCGCCGAACCCACGGCGGTACCGCCAGTCATTATGCCGTCCTCAGCCCCGATAATTGCGCCGGAATCCCGGGACGATACTCCGGTTACAACGCCGATGCCCGGTGTCGATTCGGATCCAATGGCAGTCCATGTTCAACGTCTTGCTGAGATTCGAAAGTCAGTGATGACTGGGAGGGAGTCCCGGTTACAGGCGCCACCCAGCCCTCCGAAAATTGCCTCCATTCCCACCGATCCGTTGGTTGAAAATCCAGTATCACACGGGCATCCGGGACGTTTTGGAAACGATCAACAGGCATGGCAATCGATCCTGTCGAAACTCAAAACTGACAAACATCCGCTGTCATCGATTCTTAATGCCAGTCAGGCGGAGACTGTCACGCACGACAGTATCGTTGTTAAGCTAAAACAAGATTTTCAGTTTTTTCGTGAGAAACTCCGGGAGCCGGCGAGTCAAGCGGTATTGGAGCCACTGATATCTCAGACGTTTGGGAGATCGTTAACGATTCGATTTCCAGGCGAGCGATTAATATCGGCGGGATCGATAAATCACACGTCTCCATCGCCTGTTGCTCGGCCCGAGTTAGATCCAGTGGTGGAGTCAGCGAAAAAATCAAAAAAAATAAATCACATCATTGCGCTATTTGACGGTACCATCGTCGAAAATTAGGTTATCAGGTCGTGCGTTTCGCGGTATGATGACGAATGTTTTATGTAAAAAAAGTTTCAAATAATTGGAGGTTTGCGTATGTTTGAAGGGTTAAAAGATGTTGGCAAGTTAATGAAACAAGCCAAAGAGATGAAATCTCAAATGAAAAAAGTTCAAGATGAGTTAAAACAAGTGGTGGTTACCGGGGCCGCAATGGGCGGCAAAATCGAAGTCACAATGACTGGGGAATTAGAATGTACATCCGTTCTAATTGATTCGGCGTTATTAGATCCTAAACAAGGACCGCTGCTTCAGAAAGCATTAAAAGAAGCGATCAATGGATCAGCCAAAAAAGCAAAAGATATTGCCACTCAAAAATTGTCGGTTATTTCTGGGGGGTTAAACCTACCCGGTCTATAATGTCCACCAGTCCAATTGAACCTTTAGTTGAACAGTTAGTTAAGCTTCCCGGCGTTGGTCAAAAATCGGCTCAACGCCTGGCCTTTCATATCCTTTCGATGCCGTTGAAAGATGTCGATGTATTTTCTGAGGTCATTAAAACTATTCGACGCGATGTTCGGTATTGTGAGAGTTGTTTTAATTTGACCTTGGCAACCCGGTGCGTTGTGTGCGAAAACCCCCGTCGCGATGGGTCACGGTTATGTGTCGTGTCAAATCCTCGGGACATTGTGTCGATTGAGCGAACGTTAGAATATTCTGGGGTCTATCATGTCCTTGGTGGGCTAATTTCACCGTTGGATGGTGTCACTCCGGAAAGTTTGCGTATTTCCGAATTAATTCAACGTTTAAAAATAGGCCAGTTTACCGAAATACTGTTGGCGATCAATCCTACGATTGAAGGTGAGGCCACGTTATTATATTTGGCATCGGTATTGCGACCTTTGGGGGTAACCATTACCCAGTTGGCATATGGGATTCCCGTGGGTGGGGAGCTTGAATTTGCCGACGAATTGACTCTTCAACGGGCCTTGTCCAGTCGTGTTCCGATAACTTGATTTTTTCAAAGGGGAAAAAATGAATAGAGATCGTCTTGCAAGCAAAATTGCGAATCAATTTAATCTGTCGAGCACCATGTCTCGTGAGATTATCGACGCCGTTACCGACCTTGTCATGTCTGAACTTAAGGCGGGTAACGAAGTAGGGCTGGTGGGATTTGGGCGATTTACCATCCGAAATCGCGTCGCGCGTCGGGGGCGGAATCCTCAAACTGGTTCGACTTTGGCGCTGCCTGAAACAAAAACGGTGGGCTTTGTCCCCAGTAAATCGTTGCGAACCGAATTAAATTTAAAATAGTCTATGATCGATTCGGAAGTGGCCCTGTTATTATCGATATTGCCCCAAAAAGTACGAGAGAACTTTCATGGACAGTCGTGTCTGGGTCTGAACGAGGTTGTGTTGGATCTTGGGTACGTTCCCGAGGTCCGGTGGGCCGATCATTCCGAACGGCTCGAACCGTTGGGTCCGGTGTCACAACAAGACATTGATGAGGTTACACAAGCGGTAGGTCGGTTTAACGGTGATAACCGAGCGGGAATCGAACGGACGCTTCACCGCATTTCTGCGATTCGTAATCGTGACGGCAAGATTATCGGAATTACCTGTCGAATCGGTCGTGCGATTGAGGGAACAATTTCAGAAATCAGAGATATTATTTCGACCCGGAAGAATATTTTGTTCTTGGGCCCACCGGGTATCGGCAAAACCACTCGATTGCGGGAATGCGCTCGGGTTATATCCATGGAACTTCAACGTCGCGTGATCGTTGTCGATACGTCAAATGAAATCGCGGGGGATGGCGATATTCCTCACCCCGGCATCGGCTATGCTCGGCGTATGCAGGTTCCCCGTCCCGATCTCCAGCATAACGTGATGATCGAGGCCGTTGAAAATCATATGCCGCAGGTCGTTATCGTGGATGAAATAGGTACAGGCGACGAAGCGGCCGCAGCGCGAACGATTGCCGAGCGCGGCATTCAATTGGTGGCTACCGCCCATGGGTATACGTTAGAAAATCTAATTAAAAACCCAACTCTTTCCGACCTAATTGGTGGGATTCAAAGTGTCATTTTGGGGGACGATGAAGCGAAGATTCGGGGTACTCAAAAGACGATATTAGAACGAAAGAATCCGCCTACGTTTGATGTTATTATTGAAATCCGTGAAAAAGATTTAGTCGCCATATATCGCGATTCTCGTGTGGCGGTCGATTCGATTTTACGGGGTGAGCGTGTGTCCCCCGAGTTACGTCGCCGGGTCGAATCAGGTGTCGAGAATCAAGTCGATGTCGCTGAACTGGATTCGGCCCTGGCTGAGATCTCGACGGTGGTGGATCTGGTTTCCGTGACGGGTAAATCGGTGGACGCGGAATCTCGATCCAGTGAGGTTCGAATCCATCAGCATCAGTGGGTCTCGAAGGCGGGCTTTAATTCGGTCGATGTGGGCCCCGACGAGTTTCGGCGTGTGCGCGTATTTCCAAAAGTATGAATCGAAGCGGTAAATTTATTACATTTGAAGGGGTGGAGGGAGTCGGTAAAACGACTCAGCTTCAGCGGTTATCAGCATTGCTGACCGAACGTGGCTTTCCAGTGGTTCTCACTCGAGAGCCAGGAGGTACTCGATTTGGCCAGCAGTTACGGCACATAATTTTAGATCCATCGACTCGATTTTATTCAAAGTATACCGAAATGATGTTGTTTATGGCCGATCGATTAGAGCATATCGAGACAGTTATTATACCGGCACTTCAAATGGGGAAAATTGTCCTTTGTGATCGTTTTCTGGATTCGACGGTCGCCTACCAAGTGGGTGGTCGACAATTGCCATCGGAGTTCGTGGACCAGTTGCATCAATTAATTGCGATTCAGCCAGATCTTACGATTCTTTTAGATGTGGAGCCCGAGGAAGGGATTCGGCGGGCGCAAGGTCGCGCGAAACTCGATCGTTTTGAGCAAGAAACAATGGCGTTTCACCATCGTGTTCGTAATAAATATCTCGAGATTCATGCGGCCAATTTAGGTCGTGTCCACCGGGTATCCACCAGTAATACATCGATCGATGATGTGTTTTCTAGCATCGTCGACATCGTGATGAATAATCTATAAGTCGACAAATCCCATCGATATAGTAGAATGATGGCAACACATCTGGGTTTTATGGGTTATGCCCCCATATCGAGTAACTACACACTATGCTCAATTTGGTTGCCAGGATACTATGTAGAACATTAATTATAGATTTTTTGGGGAGCGTGGAGGACGTTAATGAAAATTGCAAAATCAATTTTAGAGTTAGTTGGAAATACCCCGCTGGTTCAACTCAACAAAGTGACCCAGGGATTGTCGGCCACTGTACTTGTTAAATGTGAATTTTTTAACCCGTGCGGCTCGGTCAAAGATCGTCCAGGATTGGCGATGATTGAGGCGGCAGAAGCTGACGGGAAGTTAACTCCAGGTACCGTGATCATTGAGCCAACGAGTGGAAATACAGGGATCGCTCTAGCATTTGTAGCAGCGGTAAAAGGGTATCGGTTAATTTTGACAATGCCTGAATCAATGAGTTTAGAGCGTCGGGCCATGTTAAAAGCATTCGGTGCCGAACTGGAACTAACTCCGGCTCATTTGGGAATGAAAGGCGCCATTGAGAAGGCACATGAATTAGCCGCTTCCACACCAAATTCATTTATACCGTTTCAATTTAGTAATGGCGCAAACCCACGCATTCACCGGAAAACAACCGCCGAGGAAATTTGGCGGGATACGGAGGGAATGGTTGATATTTTCGTGGCCGGTGTGGGTACCGGCGGTACCATCCATGGGGTGTCCGATTTTTTGAAATCGCAGAAACCGTCGGTTATGAGTGTTGCCGTGGAACCTAAAGACTCGCCCGTGTTGTCGGGCGGTCAACCGGGTCCTCACATGATTCAGGGGATTGGGGCCGGATTTATTCCAGATAACTATAATCCGGGCGTGGTGGATGAAGTGGTGACTGTCAGTAATGAGGATGCCATTGAGATGGGGCGTCGACTGGCTCGAGAGGAAGGCTTGTTGGTCGGAATCTCATCAGGGGCAAATGTTGTGGCGGCCCTTGAAATTGCGCGGCGGCCTGAAAATGCCAATAAGGTGATCGTGGCGATTGCCTGTGATTTTGGTGAGCGATATTTAAGTACAACTTTATTTAAATAATTTACGGAGTCTTTCAATGCAATTAACAATTAATGGTGAATCGGTAACAGTTAGCGACGAGAACGTATCGGTAACGTCGTTGTTAAAATTACGAAACGTCGATATGCCAGATATGGTGTCAGTCGAATATAACGGCGAAATTTTGGACCGTTCTGCCTTTGATAGTACGGTGGTCAGTGACGGGGATCAGGTTGAATTCTTATATTTTATGGGCGGCGGTCAATGAACAATTGGTCGTTTCAGACTAAAGCGATTCATTCGGGAATCTCCCGAGATTCGTCTACCGGCTCGACGACTGTTCCTATTTATCAGACCGCCTCATTTTCATATCCGACGGCTGATGCGATAGCGGACGTATTTAACGGTCGGAAATATGGTCACGTGTACTCTCGGATTTCGAATCCGACGGTGGCGGCTCTTGAATCTCGACTGACGGCGCTCGAAAACGGCGTTGGGGCCATTGCGTTAGCCTCTGGCATGGCGGCCATCACAGCGGCGGTTGAAACCTTATGTCAGGCAGGCGATCATATCGTTGCCTCAAGTGGTCTGTTTGGTGGGACCTTATTTCTGTTTAAAGAAGTAATGGCGCGCCGGGGAATTACAGTCACTTTTGTGGATCTTCAATCGACCGATGCGATTCGACAGGCGGTCACCGATTCAACGAAACTAGTCTTCGTCGAAATCATTGGAAATCCTAAAATGGATGTAGCGGATGTTCGCGCCATTGCTGATATTGCACACGAATTTGGAATTCCGTTGATCGTGGATAACACATTAACAACAGCCTACTGCCTGGATGCTAAATCCTTGGGGGCTGACATCGTTGTCAATTGTCTGGGGAAATTTGTTGCAGGAAATGGGAACGCAATTGGTGGCGCGATTATTGATCTTGGTAATTTTAATTGGGCCACCTGCAAATCGGCACTCGTTGCTGATTTATCGCCTAAATTTGGAAAGTTTGCATTCATAGCTGCTGCTCGGAAATATAGCGTAACCAATACCGGTGCATGTATGGCTCCGATGAATGCCTTTTTGTTTTTGATTGGCATTGAATCCCTTGGGATTCGAGTCCAACGTCATTGTGAAAATGCGCTTCAATTGGCGAGCTTCCTGAGTGATCATCCGCGTCAGTTGGAGGTTCGTTTTCCGGGACTTCCGAGCCATCCTCAAGCCCCATTGGTTTCCCAGCAGTTTGGCGGTCTTGGAGGTGCCCTATTGACTATCCGTGTTGGATCTAAAGACGCCGCGTTTCGACTACTTGGGCAACTTAAGCTTGTCTCAAATGCGGCAAATCTGGGCGATGCAAAAACCTTAGCGATTCATATGGCGTCGACAATTTACAAGGACTTTTCAGCCGAGGAGCAGGAATCGGGTGGCGTGTATTCGGATTTAATTCGGGTTTCAG
>RHAI01000230.1 GCA_010028705.1 bacterium | reverse complement strand
AGAAGGGGTAAGAAAATAGAATTGGCGTAAAGCACACCCAGGCGACACAACTCACTTGCGCGACCCCGGCACTGATGCAGAAAGCCCAACCATTCGACTCCCAGCAGGGTCCTGCCCAGGCTTGGGAGCCAGGTCCTTGCGTCGGCGCTTGAAGGCCTTCTGCATATTGGCGCCCCTCTGGAACTGCAGCCGCTCCTCCACATCGCGGCTGTGCTGCACCAGCGCATACTCCTGCGCAAGGCGCCCAAGGTGATGCAGGCGCTCATTTTGAAAGATCATGGCGCGCGCGTACTGCTGCAGGAACATCTTCTTCCCCTTGGTGCTCTTCACGCACTCCCCATCCTTGCTGAAAAAGTAGCCCCCCACACCCTTCTCATGGATCAGGGGGAACATGAGAAGGTCGTAGAGGGCGCTGCGCTGGTTGACAAACTGGGGCGGCAGGCCCTTGGCGTGACGGCGCATGTCAAACAGCAGCACCCTGTTGGCTTTGTCACCTGCGCCCAGCACACCACTGCTCACCATGGCCAGCTCCATTGCATTGATGCGCGGGGAATGGGCCTCCAGGCGAATGAATGGGTTGAGGTCAATCTGCTCCCCAGGAAGCTCGCCAATGGAGCAGAGGTGGCGTGCGAGGGGGTGCTTGTCAGCAATGTACTTGCGCACGCGCAACAGCCGCTGCGCATAGTCAGGCCCCATGTCTGCCTGCGCCCCATCCAGCAGCAAATCCTCTGGAAGCAGAAAAGTGTCAAGGGCATTGTTGCCGCCCATGCCATGCATCACACAGTACGTCTTGCCAAAGAGGGCCAGGTGGGAGTAGCCCCCCTGCTCGTGCCACGTCAAGCCGCCATCTTTGCGGGAGGGCGTCACGCTCTGCGTGGCCATGGCCAGGTGAGAATTGAGTAAGCGCGAATCCCTGCTGATGTGGTCCATGTCAAGCAGCACCCTGTACTCGGCGTCAATGGGCGGGTTGAACTCTGGGCCCAAAATGTGCTTGCCCATGCCGCAGCAGATGCCGCCCTCCTCGGGCCAGACAGTGGCGCCGCAGCCATAGGTGCACAGGCGCTGAGGCTCCAGCTGGTGACGGTCTGTGATGGGGCGCACTGCGCGGCGCCGCTGGTAACCACGGGGAGGGCGCGGGGCTTCGCCGCCCTCACCCTCCTCATCGCCCGCCCAGCCCTCAGATTCAAGCGAGTCCGCCTCAGAGTCCTGCTGCTCGCCAGTGTCCTTCTCCTCGTCAGACTCTCCCCCGCTGCCAGCAGCGCTGCCCGCCGCACTGCGGGACTCTGCGCC
>RHAI01000229.1 GCA_010028705.1 bacterium | reverse complement strand
TACCTTTAACAACACACATAAATAGATTCTGTTAGAATAACACAAAACGCATACCAAATGACTGATTTTGCGAGTTTCAATCCGGATGAATGTATAGACCCCCCGCTCGCTGATGGTGCCGACAAGCGCCGCAACGACAAGCTACGCACCGATATCTGTCCAGGACGCGCGCCTCTCAATCGATTCATTTTCAATCCGCCGCCCAATACAACGCAATCGAGCGCGAATCGTCGAGAGGATGGGTCAGTGGAGTTGGATGCGGAGGGACAACTCGCAATACATAAGAAAATCGTGAAACGTCTCGACGGGTTTATCGAACAGAACAAAATACCGCATATCATATTCCATGGCCCATCCGGCGCCGGCAAACTGACACTCGTCAAAGAATTCATCCACCGAATCTATCGCGGCGATAAAACCAAAGTCAAGTCGCACGTTATGACCGTCAATTGCTCTCACGGCAAAGGGATTCAGTTTATTCGAGAGGAACTGAAATTCTTCGCCAAGGCCAACACCCAATCCGCTCTATCCTCTCAACCAACTGAAGAAAAAAAGGGGTGTGATTTCAAAATCATTCTGTTGTTGAACGCCCATCACCTAACCGTCGATGCCCAATCCGCACTGAGACGATGCATCGAACTCTTCAGTTATAACACGCGGTTTTTCATTGTGCTGGAAAACAAGAACAAACTCCTAAACCCGATTCTGTCGCGATTCTGCGATATATTTGTTCCCGAACCTCTCGACTTGAACGACCGAAAACCGATTAATTTACACCAATATGTATTGCGAACACAATTTCAAAGCGCGCACTTCTGGACCGATACTCTGGCCGAGATTGACGAGCATTTAGGCGAGAGGATGATACGCGACGAAAAGGAGATGATGGAATTAGTTGTGCGCATGTATGAGTGCGGCATATCGTGCATGGATTTGATGTGCTGGGTCAGTCGGCGCAAAGACCGGTGGAGCGAGTTGGAACATTCGCGCGCCGTCATGCTTTTCCACGAAATCAAACCTCAATTTCGGTGCGAGAAATTATTGATGCTTTATATGCTGAATTTTTTGTATGTGAATAAGAATACGAATAAGAATGCGAATATAAATGTAAATGGAAGCGTAATAAAGACAACTGACCAGGATTGATTATCCCTGTAAGACGCAATGTATAACGAATACGTGAATTATTTAAAAAATATAAACGCCGAGAACATTCGAACACGCGATTTCAAATCGAACCCTACATACAATTCGATTTTGGAACACGTTTCGAATCATCAGGGGCGTCAGT
>RHAI01000228.1 GCA_010028705.1 bacterium | reverse complement strand
AACCCTGAGCAAAGTTATTCGAACCAGTAGTATTGCCGTAGAGTGCAGCTTCTCCAATAGCTATGTTATTACGACCAGTAGTGTTGCATTTGAGGGTTACAATGCCTTGAGCAAAATTAGACGAACCAGTTGTATTGCAGTAGAGTGCTTTACAACCCTGAGCAAAGTTATTCGAACCAGTAGTGTTGCCGTAGAGCGCCCGATATCCTTGAGCAAAGTTATCATTGCCAGTAGTGTTGCTGTAGAGCGCCCGATATCCTTGAGCAAAGTTATCTCTGCCAGTGGTGTTGCCGTAGAGTGCTAGGCATCCAACTGCAAAATTATTAGAACCAGTCTGTGTGGTATTACCTGCACAGCAACCTATACTAGTATTGCCCAACCCAGTTGTATATCCAAAAACGCCACCTAAAGTAGTTGGGGTAGCCGTCGACGTTAGCCCAGTTGGACCTTGTGGCCCCTGTGGGCCAGTATTACCTATTGGACCAATTGGACCAGTATTACCTATTGGACCAGTTGGGCCCTGAGGTCCTTGTGGGCCAGTATTACCTATTGGACCTTGAGGACCCTGAGGACCAGTTGGACCTTGTGGCCCCTGTGCACCAGTATTACCTATTGGACCAATTGGACCAGTTGGACCTTGTGGCCCTTGTGGGCCAGTATTACCTATTGGACCAGTTGGACCCTGAGGGCCTTGTGGGCCAGTATTACCTATTGGACCAGTTGGACCTTGTGGCCCCTGTGGGCCAGTATTACCTATTGGACCAATTGGACCAGTTGGACCTTGTGGCCCCTGTGGGCCTTGTGGTCCACGTACCCCAACATCCACAATGGTCCAAGAACTGGCTAGTGTTGTACCTATATTATAGTCTGCACTTATTGCAAAAGAAGTACCACCTGTAATTGTAACTGTTCCTTCAAAAAAGTTTGAAGTTGTATTGACAGCACGTACTCTTGAACCAGACGCAAATGCTCCTTGTTTATTGGTGGTTAATGTTATGGTACCAGTTGATGCCGGTGTAGCTGTTGTAGTGGATGTTACACCATCATATCCTAATCCTGTGGGGCCCTGTGGGCCTTGTGGACCAGTATTACCTATTGGACCCTGAGGGCCCTGAGGGCCAGTTGGTCCTTGTGGTCCTTGTACGCCAGTATTACCTATTGGACCAGTTGGACCTTGTGGTCCTTGTGGTCCTTGTGCACCTGTTCCCCCACCTGACCCCGAAGGGCCTTGTGGTCCTTGTGGACCTGTTGGACCTTGTGGCCCCTGTGCACCAGTATTACCTATTGGACCA
>RHAI01000227.1 GCA_010028705.1 bacterium | reverse complement strand
TACGATCCCAAGCAAACGTGGACTATTTATGACCGAACGGTATTGATCGACCTCTTGTATCTTGACTCTCATTTCTCTTATCCTCCTTGTGGAATTTGAGCCCGAAGGACCAGGAAACCGGATGAGGGTCAACCGTAGTTTGTATCGATATTTTTTGTATGGGTTAGGTTCCATCACCTAAAGGAGTACGCCGTTGAACACAAATCTTGATCAATTAGTTTTAGCCAGAGAATCCTTTAGAGAACTTCCCTTGATGCAGCATATGATTGGTTACTTGGAAATGGTGGCAGAAAAGAAAGTATCGCTCACGCAGACTGGAAATATTAACCGAGCTTCAATGGACGCAATCTCAAATATAATTCCATACCCAGACCACCATTCTATGTTTCCAATTCGCAACCAATCTGAATGGCTATATTTATCGTTCATTGATGCGATGTGCCATGTTTCTAAACGGACTCAGAACCGAAAAGGAAAAAAAGTCCTAACCAAAAACGGAAAAAGTTTCCTTGCGTTAACACCTGAAATCCAATTTATAGCGGCCTTCCACTCATTTTATGAAGAATTGAATTGGGACT
The DNA here is from genome assembly GCA_010028705.1 of bacterium. GTDB lineage: Bacteria > Margulisbacteria > Marinamargulisbacteria > SXXA01 > SXXA01 > RHAI01. The sequence goes on along the minus strand of RHAI01000227.1, from coordinate 726 downwards.
TTTTTTGTTATCGAGAACGTGATTTTGATCCTATGGAACGTCTTCAAGCCAACCGAATGAATGCGTTTATACTGCTTTACGACATTCCAGACTGGATGGATATCAATGAATTTTGCGTGTTCGTTTCAGATAAACTAGGAATTGATAACCGAGATGATGGAATCTCGGTTATTAATCACATTTTTTTAAGACATCTCGAGTTATTTGGAATAATAGAAGTCGATAATCAATCAAATTATCAAATCGGCAAACGTTTTAAGTTGTCGCAATTGGGACGAGTCGTCTGCGAATTCATTTTTGGGCAACGTAATATGCGATTCCAATAAACATTCAAGCCTATTTGACAATGATAGCGGTGATTTTCAGCTCCATCCTCCGTTTGTTGAGCTAAAAAAAATCGGTTATAGATTTTGAATAACTTCATTTTCAATGTACGGGTTAATTTACACGTCAAAAGCTCAACTTAGTGGCTTGGACTGGAGCGATTGAGACTTTATGAATTTCATTGTTACGGGGTCGATCAAAATAAAAGGCAGGGTAAATGTTCCCCTAGGTTAACCCAACCCATCAAACAAATATCGATACAAACTACGGTTGACCCTCATCCGGTTTCCTGGTCGGAATTTTTCAAATTCCACAAGGAGGATAAGAGAAATGAGAGTCAAGATACAAGAGGTCGATCAATACCGTTCGGTCATAAATAGTCCACGTTTGCTTGGGATCGTA
>RHAI01000226.1 GCA_010028705.1 bacterium | reverse complement strand
CCGATCGCACTCCCACTCCATGTTCCCATATGATTCCCACTCACCACCGTCGCATTCAACGTCCCAGCCACATCCACCTTATACTGTCCATTCGGTACTGCCGTTCCAATTCCCACATTCGTTGATGTCACTACTAACGGTGCTACTCCACTCCCCGCTCCCACTATTACCCGGTTTGTTGATAAATCACTACGCAATACAATGTCACCCGCACTCGAATTACTCACCCAATACCCCGCAGTATTTGCCACTCCAAGATGAGCTTCAGGGCTGACTCGTCCGATTCCGATACCCGCCCAATAACTTGTATTTCCACTCAAAACTTTGATCCCGTCGCTATTCGCATTCGTTACCGATAATTCCCCATTGATTATCGCTCCTCCAAATGTCGGATTCGCCGTTGTTGTAATCGTCTGTGGCAACGATAACGTGATCGTCCCCGCACCATTCACCACCTGCACTTGCCCCGTCGTACCGGTTAATGTCGACAACGTATATCCCGTCCCATTTCCCACCAGTAACTGACCATTCGCCGCTACCGTTCCTAACCCCGTTCCTCCCCGTGATACCGGCAACGTGCCACTACTAATATCACCCGCATCCAAATACGTTAATCCGCTCCCATCTCCTACAAACGCAGTAGCTTGTACTGTACCCGCCACATCCAACTTCTGGGCCGGGGTGCTCGTGCCTATCCCAATATAGCCATTCTTGATTCTCATTTGCTCTACTGACGATCCTGTCGGATAAAACTTGATAAACCCACTGTCAGTCATATTCCAAAATACTAGCTGCCCAGTTTCTAATTTGGCATGCGTTCCCCAACTCGCAGATTCCCCAACCTGGATTGTCCCGGTTGTCACCTTAACCGTATTGCTACCGTTTAAATACACCAAATTACCAGTCGCTATCATCGCGCTTGATCCATTACCAAACGGAATGTTTCCCACTCCAATCGTCGTTAATCCGGTACCTCCATTTGCCACCCCAATAGTATTCCCACTCCATGTTCCCGTGTGGGTTCCAGACAACACACTTGCCGTTACTGTTCCACTAAATGTACCCGTTGTTCCCGTTAACGGCCCCGTTAACGATGTCGCACCGGCACTAATACTCCCTGCGCTCATTAATCCCGTCACATTCGCCGTTGCCGCACTCACACCACCACTAAAGGTTCCGGTTGTTCCGGTATGGTTTCCCACAAACACACTTGCCGTTACGGTTCCACTAAATGTACCACTGGTGCCACTCAATCCACCCGTCAACGACGTCGTACCGGCACTAATGCTCCCCGCGCTCATTAATCCCGTCACATT
>RHAI01000225.1 GCA_010028705.1 bacterium | reverse complement strand
TTCATATTGGCGCGATGCCTCTCTTCGTCGTCGAAAGTTTCATATAACAGAACCCCATCGTCGCTCACAATACAACGGCTGGTTTCCATTTCGCGGAAAACGCGATTCAACTCGCGTCTTATTATGTAAATCGCCTGTTCTTCAGTAATACTTATGCCAGAACCCATTTTATTCAAAGTTGAAATGCGGATTTTGCGAGAGGATGATATGCACGTCATCCCCTAAAATGAAAAACAATATCAATTTTTGGCAAGACGCGGACATACCTGTTTAAATGTGCAGCAATGCGTGGCTGGCAATGAATAATTCCAATCGCTCCTCTAATTGTTCATCGGAATCTCCCAAGAAAGACGAGAGGTTGGAAGGATGCAAGGCGGCCCGGTATTTTTCTTCGCGCGACTTCCACAGCCATCGATGGAAATGGTCGCGCAATCGAACGCAATGGTAGGTGTGGCGGAATTTGACGAATTTCGAAAGTAATCGCGCCGGAAAATAGACTTCTTCGCTTTCCGTATTTTCTCCAAGAATCGGTATATGTAGATTCTTAGAGAGTTCGATGACCCAAGATATGCTGCATCCGATTGTCGTCAATGCTTCGGGCAATTCTGGAAAGTGCCGGATATTCGTGCCACCGATATGCATCGCGGTTAAATTGGGCGGAATGGATTCGATTTCCGCGAGAGGATTATACCCGCAGTCTAATTCCTCGAGGTTTTTATAATTTCGGGCAAAATGCAGTGGCAGCGCGCCGATGTTATTATGCGAACAGTGGAACTCCGTCATATTCGGAGGAATAGCAGCAGGTATTCCACTTATTGAATTTCTGGAACAGTATAAGTGTTGCAGTTCATGGGGTAATCTGTCGGGCAGCCTCTCGATTAGATTCTCGGAGATTCGCAAAATGCGCAATCCTTCCGGAAGTGGCGGCAGTTCCTTTAAATAGTTCGAGGTCAAATTTAACGTTATCATTCCATCCGGCAACCTAGCATCGATTCGTTGCAGTAAATTGCACACGATTCTCAGCATTTTCAGATTCGGCGGAAGATACGTTATCGTCCGCATCGAATTGATTTCACACGAGATTCTTGTGCAATTCTCCCCGACAATAGGCAATTCAGGAACGCGCGTCTTTACGATTTCCAGCGAATCCATATTCGTGAAATGCCGCAAATCAAGAGGAACGTCGCCTTTACAGTCGGAGATGAACAATCTATAAACCTGGTCGTTCGGCGTCCTCAAGAATTCTTGGATTTCGTCGCTATCGAGCGACTGGGATATAAGATTGCAATGTGTAGGGAATTTTGAGTTCATTTTGTATAT
>RHAI01000224.1 GCA_010028705.1 bacterium | reverse complement strand
GCTAGAAGCATTTGCAAACACACGGAATATGAAAACCAGAAATTGCATACACCCGCGTTTTATCCATTTGGCGCAATCGACGGCAAAGTCGTCGCCGCCGATATGGCAAAGAAACTCGCGTTCTGGGGAAGATGGGGGTCGTCTTGCGGAAGAGTGTTTAACGTATCTCGCAAATATAGAAAGAAACACCCTTACGTCCCAGCATTTAAAAACGAACCGTGGATTGTCATCCAGCCGCCGTCCAAAAATTGAACCGATTTATTGTTTCTATTTCATCGCAACAAATATAAACAATTTAGGATTGATTACTATACTATTTCTTTAAAACCCTCGATTCCATTCCACCTTTGATAAAATGACCACTGTTGCTATTGAAACTGTTCCCGCAATGCCATCTCCGCTGTCCGGCTGGGCAGCGCCTCTCATTGCCGAAATGACTTTGCAACCTCTCGAAGAAACCGACAATGTGTTTAAATTCACACTCGCCGGGTTGAATGTGAGTCTAGCCAATGCCGTCAGACGGACAATTCAGGATGATATTCCGTGTTATGTGTTCAATATTGAAAAATGCGAGATTGAAATCAATACTGGACGCCTACACAATGAAATCTTGAAACATCGTCTGCAGTGTATTCCTATACATTCGAAAGTCGGAGTCGAAGATTGGCTGTTGAATCGGCCAGACACCAACTTATTCGAGAAGTATGTGTTAGAGCTCGATGTGCGAAACGATTCGGATGCGACGATGTATGTTTCGACTGACCATTTCCGCATCAAGAATAAGACCAGCGGCCGGTTCTTGACCGAATCCGAAATGGACCGCCTGTTTCCGAAAGACCGAATCACCAATTCGCCCATTATTTTCGCGCGTCTGAGACCCCGTATTAGCGAATCTGTTCCAGGCGAGCATTTGAAATTGTCTTGTGAATTTACTATTGCGAATGCGGCCGAAAACAGCGCGTTTAGCGCGGTCTGTTGCTCTGCATATGGCAACACCATTGATTCAGAAGCAGCGGAAAAGGCGTGGGAGGCCGCCGAACTCCGATTGCGAGACGATTACGCCAAGCGCGGTGAAAGCGTCGATGCGGCCGAAATCGCTTTCCAGAAAAAGAACTTCATGATTCTCGACCGACAGCGCTATTTTGTAAAAGACAGTTTCGATTTCAATATCGAATCCATCGGGATATACGAACCGCGCGAATTGTGTAAGATGGCCTGCGCAATGCTAAAAGCCCAATTCGACAATCTAGCAATGGAAATCGAATCCGAAAATGTCAGCATCAATCACTCGGAAACCACAATGGAAAATTGTTTCGATTT
>RHAI01000223.1 GCA_010028705.1 bacterium | reverse complement strand
AAATTGTGTAAGCTACGTTTCCAACAAGATTCCTAATGATGTACGAAGAAATAGTACCGTCGTCAATGGTGACGGTTTGGGTGTTATATGTCACGATGTAACTCGTCAGCGGAATGACGGTAGGTGGAGGCGGTGTCCAACGAACCGTGATGGCCGAACCGCCGACTTCGGCCGTAGCAGATAGATTTGTCGGCGCCGCCGGCGTATAATTTATCGGAGTTGCGGTAGGTGTCGCCGTAGCAATAGGGGTAAAAGTCACCGTTCGTATCGTACTCGGCTCCAACACATACATAGTCATATTGGAATCGAACGTGAGCGAATTCGGTTGCATAAACGTTGCGTTTGCTCCGTCGCCGTTATCGTCACCCTGTACTCCGTATCCTGCGATGGTCGTCACCTCCAACGTCGTCGTATTAATCTTTCGGATAGTATTGTTACCAGTATCGGCGACGAATAAATATCCTTCTTGGTTGAATGCTAAGCCCGTAGGACTTGAGAAGCGCGCGCTCAACCCTGTCGCATCGACATATCCAGCCTGTCCAGGAGTTCCTGCGATAGTCGTCACATTATATTCATTATCTATCTTACGAATTATATGATTGCCTGTATCTGCGATATATAACTGAGTATAAAAAGAGTTTATTGCTATACCTTGAGGAGCGTTGAATGTTGCGACTCTTGGCGTTCCGTCTGCCTGCCCAGAAGCACCACTGCCCGCTATAACACTTACAGTACCATCTGGCTTAATGATGTTTATATTATTGCCTATAGTATTTGTAGTAACGATATAACTATATAGATCGATAGCGATACTCGTCGGCGTTGATACAATTTGCTGAGAATACGTCGTGACATTGGCCTGCCGATCGACTTTTCGGACTGCATTATTATTTGTATCGGCTACGTATAAATTTCCTAAAGAATCGGCTACGATACCAGAAGGTGCATTGAACCGCGCTGCTATCCCTTTACCATCAACGTTTCCAGGATTTCCTACACTTCCCGCGAATACTTGTCGGACTCCGCTACTTAGTTGGTAAATCGCGTGATTGTCGGCAATATATAACTCGCCGTTCGTTGCTACTATGCTGGACGGTCCGAGAAACTCACTCGTAGTCAGAGCCGTACTGACGACGGCTTGGTACGCTAAACCACCCTGGGGAGCGAGAGTGTTTTTCCCCAACACTGTAAATATGTAGGGAATACCATTGGTCAGACCGTTAATTCGCGTAAAAGTACTGGTAGTGGTGTATTTACTCGTCGGCGGAATTGTATTGATTTCGTATTCTGCGATAGGCACTCCACCGTAAGGAGGTGTCC
>RHAI01000222.1 GCA_010028705.1 bacterium | reverse complement strand
AGTCCCATCCGCTTTAGTTAAAATATATGCATTACCGCTCTCGGTCAGAGTTTCGCGTCCGCTGACAACGCTATTTACCCAAGAGCTTGAATTCTGATCTTTTTGAAATCGGAATGACTCCGTTCCGATAATAACCTGGATATTATCAGCGTAATCTTTATAACTGAGTGCTGTAAACGGATCGGAACTCCACCCATACGTATACGCCTCCGCTTTCGATCCCAGTGATCGAATTAAATATCCCATAATGGTACTTTCCCATCCTGAGCCAATCCCACGACCGTCTTTGAATGTCAACCAACTTCCCAACACATCATCACCAAACCGAATATCCGAAGCATGAAACACATTATTGATTACCCCAGCATTGGTCAGCGCTGAATGATATGACCTCCCAACGACAATATTGAGTCCAGATCGGCCGGGTATTACCACATCGGTGTCATAATATTTAAAATCACCCTTATCGAATGCACCAAAACTAGATTCATCCCCGGGTGCCGTTGTCATTCCGTACATATAAGGAAACCCCGATATACTGCACGAAAAAAGGACACAAAGCCCGACTATCGATAGCATCCCGCATGGAAATCTCATTTCAGATATCCCGATACATCAAACTCGGTATCAGCCGGCAGACCAAAGGTTGAGAAAAGTCCCGTATACAACCGAGACGTTTCCCGAGGCAACGGTCGGGTGGCATCATAATTTGTTTCCGACTGTAGTTGCCCATTGATCCATTCCGCACGATACCGAATGAGAAGTTTTCCAGTCGATGTTATATCCACAGCACGAATGACGTTGTCCGGTAGTTTCACGATCAAACTAACCGTTGCCCCCCCACCGGAACCGGCCAGAGAAATTGAATCGGTTGTCTCCGACACAATCGTTAACGTGAGATCCCCTCGGTTGACTAAATCCAAAAGGAGTGTGGGTGACACCAAATTGGGAATTGTATTGAACGTTGAAATCAATTGATTCCCGCTTACATTGACCCCAACAACTCCATCGAAAATGTAGCCGACTGACGTCGATTCATTAATTTGCTTTTCTTTATCCCCTTTACGAAGATAAAGATACGTTTGATTGGCGACTTGATTATTTTCGGAGACAGTTTCATTGACGATATACCGGCCGGAAATTGAATCATTCGTTGTTTTCAACGTTGCCAACACCGAGGACACAGTCGCTCCAATGAGCGACGATGACATAGTCACCATAACAAGAATAAATGCAACACGCATTGTTATATTCACAGCCAAACGATCCCTTGTTACTAATAGTTGTTGAGTGAAAAATAATATCGTAAGGAACCTGATC
>RHAI01000221.1 GCA_010028705.1 bacterium | reverse complement strand
CATTTTCTTATTTGACGGATCGCGTCACCGTTCCGCAAATCACCTGTTATATCACATCCACCTCACCGGAAGGTCACGCCATCATTCGCGACAATCTTCACCGGGCACCCATGTATTCCGGAAAAATTCAAAGCACCGGTCCGCGTTATTGCCCCTCGATTGAAGATAAGGTGGTTCGATTCTCAGAACGCGAACGGCATCAGATATTTTTGGAACCCGAAGGGCTCGATGATGACACCGTTTACCCCAATGGCATTTCCACCTCTTTGCCAGAAGATGTTCAGCTCGCCTTATTGAAACATATTCCAGGACTCGAAAACGCCGTCATGATTCGCCCCGGCTATGCCATCGAATATGATTATGTCGATCCACGTGAATTGAAGGCAACGCTAGAAACCAAAAAAATATCTGGTCTGTTTTTGGCGGGACAAATTAATGGAACCACCGGGTATGAAGAGGCAGGCGCTCAGGGTTTGGTTGCGGGACTGAATGCTGCCCTAAAAGTATCTGGCAGCAATCCCTTTGTCATAGACCGTGCCGATGGTTATACCGGTGTCATGATTGATGACCTGATTACATTGGGAACCAAAGAACCTTACCGTATGTTCACGTCACGTTCCGAGTACCGACTATCGCTGCGGCCCGACAATGCCGATCTTCGTTTGACGGAGCGCGGTATAAAGATTGGGTGCGTTGGCTCCAAACGGCGCGACCATTTTACAGACAAGCTCGAACGCCTAAATAGCGCCAGACAAGAAATGATGTCCCTAACCATCACTCCCAATAAAGCACAGGCCGTCGGCATCAAACTTAATCAGGACGGGATCAAACGCAGTGCGCTTGATCTATTGGGGCATGCCGATATAGCGTTTGATCAACTGAAAACACTCTGGCCACAATTAGCCGCCATACAGCCGGATGTGCTTGAGCAACTCCAAATCGATGCCACGTATAAAGGCTATCTGGATAAACAATATTCGGATATTGAAGCCTTCAAAAAAGACGAATCTCTTAAGATACCAGACGCTATCAATTATGATGAGGTGGCATCGCTATCGAATGAGATTAAAGATAAGCTGAAACGAACCACGCCCATGACCATTGGCGCCGCGAGCCGGATACCGGGAATGACCCCCGCCGCCATTACCGCCATACTGACTCATATGAGACGACGCTCTTATCTGGAACAACCCGATTATGCTATATCCTGAATTCTGTGATCGCTTCTTTGTTTCACGTGAAACATTTGATCGACTGGATCACTACCATTCGCTACTCAACAAATGGCAGCCTCATATCAATTTGATTAGCCCTACCACCG